>JAVXCN010000001.1:185529-288429 GCA_036659455.1 Victivallaceae bacterium | reverse complement strand
TCGGTTTGTTGTTTTTAGTTGGGATGGAGTTATGCGATCAATTCTGTCATATTTGCGTTCCAGAAAGATTCTGGAAGATGTTTCCGGCGGTTTGGAAGATGTTACGGGCCCTGTTTCCGTTTATATGGGTTTTGACCCTACTGCAGACTCGCTTCATATCGGACATTTAGCCGGCATTCTCCTCCTTAAGCATTTCATTCGTTTCGGTCACAAAGTCGTCGTATTAGTCGGAGGAGCAACTGGTATGATCGGTGATCCTTCGGGAAAAACCGAAGAAAGACAATTACTTTCCGAAAACAGCGTTCGTAATAATGCGGAAGCAATCGGTAAAAGATTAAAAGAATTATTGGGTAATGACATTGAGATCGTTAATAATTACGATTGGTTTCGGGAAATTTTTTGGATAGATTTTTTAAGAGACATCGGTAAACATTTTCGTTTGGGAACTTTGTTGTCGAAAGATTCCGTAAGAGCACGATTGGAATCCGAAGAAGGCATTAGCTTCACGGAATTCAGTTATCAGTTGCTTCAGGCTTATGATTTTTTTTATCTTTCCGAAAATCGGAATGTATCTCTTCAACTAGGCGGTAGTGATCAATGGGGAAATATCGTTTCGGGAATAGAGTTTGTCAGACGTAAGCAAGGTAAGCACGTCTACGGATTAACTTATCCTTTACTTGTTAATTCTGACGGTAAAAAATTGGGTAAAACGGAGTCGGGAGCCGTTTGGTTAAATGTCGATAAAACTTCGCCTTACGACTTTTATCAATACTTGTGTCGTTTGCCTGATGAAGGGTTATCGGGAGTTATGCGATCATTGACTTTTTTAAAAAATGAAGAGATAGATGAGTTACGCAAGGAGCTTGCCGTAGATTCCGAAAGAGTGCGTTATTTAATTGTAGACTCTATTACGAAATTCGTTCACGGTGATAGAGGGTTATCTTCGGCAAAGGAGTTAACCGCTAAAATTGCCCCGGGTCGAATAGACGAGGCTAATGAGGATGTTTGTAGAAGTTTGATTAGCGCGGGCTCGTATCGTCAAGTGGATCTTCAGGAAATAACGACTAAGAAGTGGATAGACGTTTTAGTAGAAAGCGGTCTTTGTTCATCAAAAAGCGAAGCGAGAAGGCTTATCGATCAGAAGGGAATATACGTTAACGGATCGGCTTTATTGACTGGGGACATTTGTGTGGATATTTCGGATTTTAAGGAAGGAAAATTCATTATCGTAGGATGCGGTAAAAAGAAAAAACTCGCTCTTTGTAGTGAAAAAGCGTGTTCAAAATTAGTGAACTGAAAGTAGAAAGACGTTATGCAATCAGATATAGGCGTAATAGGTTTAGCTGTAATGGGACAAAATCTGGTCTTGAATATGAATGATCATGGTTATGTCGTATCTGTTTTTAACAGGAGTGGGAATAAGACGGAAGCCTTTATGGTTAATGAAGCTCGAGATACGTCAGTCCGTCCTTTTTTCGCTCTGAAAGACTTCATTTCTTCTTTAAAAAGACCGCGTCGTATTTTGCTGATGGTTAAGTCAGGAAATCCGGTAGATGATTTTATCGAAGCTTTGCTTCCTTTCTTGGAGAAGGGGGATATTATTATTGATGGAGGTAATAGTCATTATCGGGATTCCGAAAGACGATGTGAATCGCTCAAAAATAAAGGCATTCTTTTTGTAGGCGCTGGAATTTCCGGTGGTGAGGAAGGCGCTCGTTTCGGTCCTTCCATTATGCCTGGAGGAAATATTGAGGCATGGTCATTTATAGAATCCGTTTTTAAAGACATCTCGGCAAAGGTTAATGGAAAACCTTGTTGTCAATGGATCGGTCCTGGAGGTTCGGGACATTACGTTAAAATGGTTCATAACGGTATTGAATACGGAGATATGCAGTTGATCTCCGAGACTTACAGTATTATGAAGCGGATTATGGGGTTTAGTAATCCCCAAATAGCAGATATTTTCGATAAATGGAATTCCGGGAAACTAAACAGCTATTTGATTGAAATCACTGCAAATATTCTTCGTTTTAAAGATGAGTCAGGTAAATTCTTATTGGATTGCATTTTAGATGTTGCCAGTCAGAAGGGAACCGGTTCCTGGACAGGAATAGCAGCTTTAGAGCTGGGCGTTCCCGCATCGTTGATTTCCGAAGCGGTTTTTGTTAGATATCTGTCTTCATTAAAAGAACAGCGGCTCCTTGCAGATAGAGAATTCTCCGAAATTGATACTGCTTACGACACTATTCAGGAATTGGAAGAAAATGACCTTGAAGCATCACTTTATGCTGCTAAAATTATAAGCTATGCTCAAGGTTTTATGCTCATGAAGCAAGCATCCGATGCTTTTTCTTGGAATTTGCATTATGGAGATATTGCTTTGGTATGGCGTAGCGGTTGTATTATAAGGAGCATTTTTTTAGATAATATTAAAGAATCTTTTGATTTTGATGAAAATCTTCCTTCTCTAATCTTGGCTCCTTTCTTTAAATCGGCATTAAAGACCTCTGTTAAAAGTTGGAGAAAAATGATTACCGTTGCAATGAGCCTTGGGATTCCGATTCCTTGTTTTTCTTCGAGTTTGTCTTTCTTTGACGGTTATTGCGAGTCTTCATCATCGGCTTGTATGATTCAAGCAATGAGGGATTACTTCGGAGCGCATACTTACGAACGAAATGACACTCCTCGAGGAGAATTTTTTCATACTAAATGGACTTAATCGGAGGAATAGTTTTAAATCATCCGTGATGTTTGTATTTGTAAGTTGAATGATTCCATTTTTCATGGATAAAATAAATATTTTTTCGCTGATCTATGGAATCTGAGGATTACCGTTTTTTCAAACGAGGTATATCCGTAATGTTTTGAATATTTCAGTCGTTCATTTTTAAAACTTCTATGAAAGCACTTTGAGGTACTGATACCTTACCGAATTCCTTCATACGTTTTTTACCCTTCTTCTGCTTCTCCCACAGCTTACGTTTCCTGGTAATGTCCCCTCCATAACATTTAGCCGTTACATTCTTGGAAAGAGCATTAATGGTTTCTCTAGCAATGATTTTTCGATTGATAGCCGCTTGAATGGGGATTTTAAATAACTGTTGAGGAATAACGTCGAGTAGTTTTTTACAGATACTTCGACCTCGGCTTTCGGCTTTATCTTTATGGACTAAACAGGAAAATGCATCTATCGGTTCATCATTAATTAATATTTCAAGTTTAATGATATCTCCTTTTTTATATCCCAAGAAACGATAATCGAAAGAACCGTAGCCTTTGGTTACGGATTTTAACTTATCGTTAAAATCCGAAATAATTTCATTTAAAGGTAACTCATAAGTTAGGACCAGTCTTTGATGATCTAATTTATCCGTTTTTAAACAGGTGCCTCGTTTTTCCATACATAGATTCATAATATTACCCAAAAAATCAGCAGGGGTAATGATATTGACCGTAACCCAAGGTTCTTCGATTCTTTCAATTAGAGTGGGATCAGGATACCCCGTTGGATTATCGATAGGAATAACCGTTCCGATTTTTAAAACTATGTGGTAAATAACGCTTGGAGGAGTAGCAATGACATCTATATCGAACTCTCTGATCAATCGTTCAAAAACAATCTCTAGATGTAATAAACCGAGAAATCCGCAACGAAATCCAAACCCCAATGAATGACTGTTTTCTGGTTCTACAGTTAATGCTGAATCGTTAAGTTGAAGACGACCCAAAGCATCTTTAAGGAGATCCAAATCAGAAGAATCCATCGGATATATACCAGCAAAGACTACCGGATTGATTTCTTTAAAGCCGGCAAGAGGGGTTGGGGAACGATGTTTAAAATGGGTGACGGTATCTCCTATTTTGATGTCTTTTACTTTTTTAATGTTGGCAATGAAGTAACCGACTTGTCCGGGTTTTAACGATTCATCGATCAAGGTGGCTTTAGGCTTAAATATTCCGACCCCCAGGACTTCGAAAGAAACCGTCTTGGAACCGGACATAAAGGTGATTTTATCTCCCTTTTTTATTTCCCCGCTAAATATTCGAACATAGACCATGATGCCTAGATAAGGATCATAATGGGAATCGAATATCAAAGCCTGTAAATAATCGGTTTCCGGATTTTCAGGAGGAGGGACAAGCTTGATAATTTTCTCCAAGACCTGTTCGATTCCTAAACCGGTTTTTGCCGAACATTCTACGCTTTCTCTCGTATCGATACCTATGTAATCTTCGATTTGTCGCTTAACTTCTTCGGGATTTGCTGCGGGAAGATCAATCTTATTCAGAATAGGGATGATCTCGATATTTTTCTCTATAGCTAGATAAACGTTTGCAATGCTCTGTGCTTGGACTCCTTGAGCAGCATCGACTACTAATAAAGCACCTTCACAAGCGGAAAGTGAACGCGAAACTTCATAAGAAAAGTCTACGTGACCTGGTGTGTCAATAAGGTTAATTCGATATGTTTGACCTTTATATTCATAAAACATCGTTACGGGGTGAGCTTTAATTGTAATACCTCGCTCACGCTCAAGATCCATAGAATCCAGCAGCTGTTCCTTCATATCTCTGTCTTCTATGGTTTGAGTCATCTCCAATAATCGATCGGCAATGGTAGATTTGCCGTGGTCGATATGAGCAATGATGGAGAAATTTCTTATGAGTTCTGTAGAATATTGATTTTTAGTACTCAAAATAAACCGTTAAAGTCAAAAATAGTGCTTTTAATCTTAAAAAAGACGGATGAAAGTTGTCAATCTTTCGGATAAAAAGAAACCCTAATATTCCTAAGAATTATTAGGGTTTCTTCAAAAAACGCGTTGAATTTCGGTTTATTAAGCCGTTTCGGCAGTAGCGTTTTCAGTAGCCGTGGCTGGAACTTCTTCAACCGCTTCCTCTTTACTGGTGAGAGCAATGAAGCGTTTATTCAACTTCTTAGCGGAAATCATCCATAAACCGATGACCCCGAAGAGAATAACGGCTAGATAAGGAGTCATAGCAGAAATACTTCCGCAGAGCACTAATAGTCCTTGTTGAATAAGGGAACCACCGGATTTACCTAAACGAGCTCCAACAACATCAATGGCAGCTTTTCCTTTAACCTTTTGTTCTTGGTCAAGAGGGATATAAGCCAATTCTTTCGTCGGATCAAATAAAGCGTATTTGGTCGATTTGGAAAGAATGTTTTGTATCATACCGACGATAACTGCCATCATCAAAGGTGTTGTTCCTAAATAGGAAATCATTCCCATACAGTTGTCCCTGAAAATTACGAGCATAAAAAATACGGTTCCCGTAAACAAAAGAATACATGGAGTAGCCAAGGCTGCTGTTAACCAACCGAATTTTCTAAGAACGTTTCCGCCTATGAATAACATCGTGAATACTGATACGACTCCTGTCCAAGTAGAAAATTTACCCATAAAAACACTGTATGAATTCGGATCTTGGAACTGAAGTTTAAGCTGACTTTTCCAAGTAACTTCAACAATATTGATGGCAATACCGTAACCGATGACCAACATAGCCAAGCATAAAATATAAGGAGATTTAATCAGGTAGAGGAAGCTTTCTTTGAGACCCATTTTAGGTTTAGATTTCTTCTTACCGACTTCTTCTGGTGAGTAAAATCTTGCATCGGTTAATACGTTACTGTGAATCCACCTGTAACAAACGATAATTACCAAACCGGAAATGAAAGTCATGGCCATTAATAGTTTTAAGGAATAACCCCAAGGATCGACTCCGGCTGCTACTTTGGAACGCATATTGGAAGCGAAAATAATAGCAGGGCCCGAACAAAGAAGAGCAATATTGGCTCCGACTCCGAATAGCGCATAAAATCTCTTAGCTTCGCCGACTTTAGTAATTTCATTGGCAAATCCCCAGAACATTAAGGATAACATAACGCTTCCCCATAGCTCGGCTAGTACAAAAAATATGGCAAACGACCAATTTCTGAATACTGCAACCAAACCGCTTAATCCGGCAGGTAGGATGCTCTGAAGAGTGTCCGCTAGTTGCATAGGATGCAAAAAATCCCTAAACGGATAAATCACCGTAGGAAATAAGATAAAGAAAATCATGAAAGGAGCAATGACTACGTAAAATATGGTTTGTTTGCTCAAAATATTACTGAGCTTGGCGTAAACCATCATGAATAAAACGGCAGCCGGAACTACCATCCAGACTTTAATGAAGGGCAAAGCTTCGGCTCCCGATCCCGGTGCCGTTATGATCAAGGTGTCCTTTGTATCTCTAAGAATCGTATAATTGAATGAGATACAGAAAAACATCAGGAACATCGGCAGAACCTTTTTCAGCTCATAATTATGAATGGGCCATATGAGGGAACGCAGTTTTCCAAAAGGTTTTTCTTCTATTTTTGTTGTCATATTATCCTCTGAAAACACATTTTATTATCAAGTACTCCTCGACGTATGGGAGTTTGCTTAAAAAATTTACTTACTTTAAAACGAAAGATTATACTGGATTTTTGAGTGAATTACAAGCGGAAACAGGAGAAAGTCAGCAAAAAGCACCCAATGAAAATAAAATCGGGTGCTTTTTATAGGGAAAGGTATCCAGTTAGACAGAACTTTTAGGCAAACGTTTCAACCATTTCCAGAGAAAGAGAGACGTTGTTTAAAGCTTTAACGGTTTCGACGTAAGCAGCCCATAGCTCAACGCAAACGAGTCCGTTACGGATAGATCGGATGAGCTCTCTTTTTAAAGAAGGCAAAGGTTTTTTAGGACTGAATCTTGCCAATAAATCCTTATCCCCGACTTGACGTGCCAATTCCAGAACTCGTTCAATATCATTTTTAGTGAAATTAATGAAATCTCGTCTTTTTTTTGAACCTCTAGGAGCTCTTGGTTTAGGATCCAACAATCTGGGTTGTTCTGAGTTAAGGATAAATTTTTTTAACATGCTGCTCAGTTGCTCGGGGTGAGTGTTTTTAAGTTTTTTTAATGTAAAGTGGTGCATATATCCACCGCCGGGACCCGGAAGATACCTACAAAGGTCGTTTTCCTTATCCCCATGTACCTTCTTAACTGCTTTTTCAATCAACTTTTCGGTTTCTTCTTTTGCTTTCGTGTTCGCACTGTCAGCCGAGGCCATTATTTACCTTCCTTGCTTGATAATTAATAAATTCCAAACTGTTTTATTACTTATGTTTGAATATATCTTAATATTATTTGTAAAATTTCTCAGTTTGTATTGGGAGATAATTCTAGGAAATACTAATATTTTTTGATAGTTTTTTTAAACAATTAAACTCTTTTTTGATTAAAAGTTCTTCGTTTTCTACATCATAGACATAAGATATTTGTTTTTAAAATTCAAATGAAGCAATAGATATTTATCTATGATTTACGATTTTTATAGAAAAAAAAACCGTTAATATAACCGTATTGCACAATATTACAAGACAGGCATACAATGTTTTCCATCGGTTTTTCGGTAAATTCAGTCCGAATACTTCGATTAAGGAGATTGTAATCTATGAAAAAAAGCATCTTCTGGGTTTTTTGTTTGTTAGTACTTGGGATTGTCGTTTTAACGGGATGTTCTTGTCGAAATTCGCAAAATCCTTCTTTGAAAACTGAACCTGAATCTCACAAATTTACCGTTTTGTCAACGACTCGAATGATTCATGACGGAGTTCAAAGAATAGGCGGTGATGCCGTACATTCCGTTGTTCTTATGGATGGTGCCATCGATCCTCATTCATATGAGCTTGTTAAGGGAGACGGAGATAAGATCGGCCAGGCCGATCTAGTGTTTGCAAACGGACTGGGACTGGAGCACTCCTTAAGCTTACAAAAAGCTCTTAAAACCGATCCCCGCACGGTCTTTTTGGGTGATTTGCTGTTTGAGCGCCATCCGAACTGGTTCATTTCGGACGACGGTGTTCTCGATCCTCATATTTGGTTAGACCTTTGTTTATGGGCCGAAACGATTGACGATATCGTTCGCTCTCTCTCTGAAAAACTTCCTCTTCATGCTAAGGAATTCGATAAAAGAGGACGTGAACTGAAAAACGAAATGTTGGCGTTGGATTCTTGGTCCGTTGATGTCTTTGCAGCCATCCCTGAGAAAAAGAGATTCCTAATTACGGGTCACGATGCTTTTAGGTATTTTACTCGAAGATATTTAGCCCTTGATTCCGAAAAAACGTCTGATTTATGGCGCATAAGATGTACGGCTCCCGAAGGAATATCTCCGGAAGCTCAGATAGGTTTCAAAGACATAGCTCGAGTTGCATATTATGCTATCGAGCATGAAGTCGATATTGTTTTCCCGGAAAGCGGTCTGAATAAAGAGGGATTGAAAAAAGTCGTATCTTCAGTCAAAGGTAAAAGAGATGTTCGTTTGTCGAAATCTTTGATTTATTCTGACAGTGTTGCTTTAGGAGGAGTTGATTTTTTAGATACTTTTCGTCACAACGTTCGGGTCATCTCTGAAGGATTGGCTCATGCATGATTCCGATATTGTTTGGTCCGTAGAAAATTTTTCCGTCAAATATGACGGATTTTCCGTGCTTTATAATGTTTCGTTTGAAATTTCCAGAGGTAAGTTAGTGGCTATAATAGGTCCTAACGGAGCAGGCAAAAGCACCCTTTTAAGGGGATGTCTCGGTTTTATAAAACCCGTCTCAGGAAAAGTCAGATTTTTTCATCGCTCTCTGAAAAAGGCTTTTGCTAAAGTGGCTTATATTCCGCAGAAAGCCGTTTTGGATTGGAGTTTTCCAATGACAGTCATTGATTTTATTCTGATGGGTTTATACGGAAAAAAAGGGTTACTCGGACGAATCAACGCAGCTGATAAGAGAGAAGCTTTGGTTTATCTGGAGAAAGTCGGATTAGAGAAAGAGTCGAATAAGCAAATAGGTAAACTTTCAGGAGGGCAACAGCAAAGAGCTTTTTTAGGAAGGGCTTTGATGCAGGGTGCGGAACTGTATTTAATGGATGAGCCGTTTGCCGCCGTTGATTTTGCTTCTTTTGAATCGATAATGAAAATTTTACAATCACTTCGTCTTGAATCGAAAACCATAGTTGTTATTCATCACAGCCTTCATAATGTTCCTGAATATTTCGATGAGATCATATTGTTGAATAAACGCTTAATTGTAGCCGGTCCTGTCGAAAGTTGTTTTAATGAAGATATGCTGGCAATTGCTTATGGAGGGGATATAGGATTGTTTGACAAAGCTTTAGAGTTGGAAAGACTGAAATCGAGAGGGATTAATTTGTGAGTTCCGTTTTAGGGATTCCGTTTTTTTCCGGGTGCATTGCCGTCGTATTAGTTTGTATGACGTCGGCAATTTGGGGAGTTTTCTTATTATTATCGAATAAATCCTTGATTGGTGAAACGGTTTCTCATGCATCTTATCCTGGATTATTGATGGGAGTGATCGTAGGCGGGATTAGTCAGTGCTTCGGTTGTACGGAGTTTTGGGTTGTATTACTGGGTTTCGTTTCGGCAATTTTAGGTTTTTTTTGCGTAAATTTATTAGAGTCCCGATTTTGTGTTAATAGAGATTCCTCTCTTTGCGTAGTATTAATTGTTTCTTTCGGTATCGGGATAACCTTGTCTTCTTATGTAAGAGGTGCATTTCCGGAAGATTATTCTAAAGTTCAGTCTTATCTTTACGGCCAAGCAGCTACTCTGGGCTCTTTCGATCTCATTTTATCTCTTATTTTAATAATCGCCACGGCGATTGTCGTTTGTTTATTTTATAGATTTTTGTTGACATCGACATTTGATCCCGAATACTCCGTGTTAAACGGTTTATCTTTGAGCTTTACACGATATACCATTCTTATTTTCGTTTCTTTGGTTGTTGTGGTAGGTATAAGAAGCGTTGGCGTGATTTTGATATCCGCAATGTTTGTGGGACCTCCTCTGGCTGCCGGGCGGTTTTTCGGAAAATTATGGCAAGTTATTATCGGTTCCATGATTTTCGGGGGAATTTCCGGTTTGATAGGCTGTCTCGTATCCTTATTTTTATCGATTAAGATCGGTAATCGAAATTTTTATTTACCAACCGGTCCTTTGATTGTCCTAGCATCGGGAGGGATCGTTGTTCTGGCATTGGTGTTTTCTACGGATAACGGTTTGTTTATCAGGGCTTTTAGAAAAAGTTCATTTCTTTTTCGTCGGCAAATTGAAAATTTATTGAAAGTTATATGGATGATTTCCGAAGAAGGGCATAAGTCTTTTAGTAAAAAAGTATTATTCGGTCATTATAAATTTAAGGAATTGTTTTCGAAGTCTGTATTTATCGAAATATATTTGAAGTATCTTTGCCGGAAACGATTAATCAAAATCGATTCTTTCGGAAAAATAAGGCTTTCGGGCAGAGGCAACAGAGAAGCCGTAAGGCTGATTCGACTACATAGATTATGGGAAGCGTATTTGGTAGGTTCATTGGCATTTTCTGCTGTCGATGTTCACCCCTTGGCAGAAGAAATCGAACACGTTTTAACTTCCGAAATGGATAAATCTTTAACTGAGTTGTTAAAGGATCCTGTTTATGATCCGCATAATCGGATCATACCTAAAATTAATGATGAGGAGTATTGTGATTAACCCTTATTACGGAACCGATCTGCTCACTTTTTTTCGGGTTTTATTTTTTCGGGTTATCAGCGGCGGTATTTTTCATAAACCTCTCTATATAGACGAATTGCAAATTATTATATTTTCGGGACTGGCCTTATCGGGAGCTTTGGTAGGAACCTTTTTGACTTTAAAGAAAATGACTATGTTTGCCAATGCTGTCTCGCACACGGTTTTATTGGGTTTGTGCGTGGCATTTTTTTTCGTCTCCGGACTTGATTTAACGATTACGTCTCTTATGCTGACCGCTTTGAGTACGGCGGTATTAACAGGAGTGCTCGTTAGATTATTGGTTGATTATTTTAAGATTCAAATCGATACCGGTATAGCTTTCATATTTTGTTTTCTTTTCGCTTTAGGGTTGGTTGTGTTGGTTTTTTTAACTGGAAACGTTCATATCGGTATTGATTTGATTATGGGTAATTCCGATGTTTTGATTTTCGAAGATCTTATTCACGTTTGGATGGCTTTTTTGCTCAACGTGCTCATATTGGCCACCTGTTTCAGAGGTTTTTTGGTTATTTCTTTCGATCCGTCATTCGCTCGTTTAAGCGGTTTCCCCCTAAAATTTTTCGAACATCTGATTATGTTTCAAATTTCCTTGAATTTGATTGTATCCTTTAAGGCTACCGGAGTTTTGATGGCATTATCTTTTTTAATTATGCCTCAACTTATAGTTAAACCTTTTATTAAGTCTGTACGACAAATGATCGTGGCTTCTGCTTGCTTAGGATTGATGACGGCGTTTTTATCTCCGGCGGTCTCAAGGTACTTTTTGACATGGTCCGGAACCGGTCTGTCTACCGCAGGATTAACTGTGATAATTTTCTTTTTCTTTTATGTTTGTTCTCTATTGTTTTGCTCTTTTCAAAGAAAAAAAATTCGTGGAATAGAATCTTCTTATTGATAGGATTTTTGTAAGATTATTTAGAGAATTGACAACTCGAGATACTCGGGGTATTATTCTGCCTTTTCGTTTTTGACATTATTTTTCATGAAAAAATTAGTTATTTTAGGCTCAACGGGTAGTATTGGGACGCAAACGCTATCTGTTGTTGAGCATTTAAAAGATGATTTTCAAATAGTGGGATTAGCTGCCGAAGGGTCGAATGAGAGTTTATTAGAGCAGCAGATCTTGTGTTGGAAACCTCTAATAGTCTCTGTGAATCGTTATGAGGTGTTTCAACGATTACGCGCGCGATTCCCCAACATCGAGTGGGTTTTCGGTGATCAAGGAATCCGGGAAGTTGCCGTTTTTGATTCTGCGGATTTAGTAGTATTAGCAGTTCCCGGTTTGGCTGCATTATCTCCTTGCATCGCTGCCTTAAGGGCAAAAAAAAACGTGGCTTTGGCAAGTAAAGAAGTTTTGGTTGCCGCAGGAGAATTCGTTATGTCTGAAGCGACTCGAAACGGTGTCTCGTTAATACCTATAGATAGCGAACATAGCGGGATTTTTCAGTGTTTGGAACAACGCGACAAAAAAGACGTACGTAGAATTGTTTTAACTGCTTCCGGAGGACCTCTTTATAGAATGAGCATGGATGAGCTACGATCCGTGAGTATCGAAAAAGTACTGAAGCATCCTGTTTGGTCTATGGGTAAGAAGGTAACTGTAGATTCTTCGACTTTAGTCAATAAAGGTTTAGAGATTATAGAAGCTTATTGGTTGTTTGGATTTGATGTGTCTTCAATTGATGCCATAGTACATCCGCAAAGTGTTATTCATGGATTAATTGAGTTGATAGACGGTTCCGTTATAGCTCAAATGAGTAAACCCAGTATGATTTATCCCATACAATATGCGCTTACTTGGCCTAAAAGATCTTCCGGAATGTTTCATGTTTTTGATTTTCTAAAACATGGAACCCTGGAATTCTTCCCCTTGGACGATGTTAAGTTTCCTTCAATAGCTCTTGCTAAAGAAGTTTTAAAGCTTAAAAAAAGTTTCGCTTGTTGTTATAATGCGGCCAATGAGATTTTGGTCCAAAGATTTTTAAATGAGGAGATTGGATGGATAGATATCTCCGAAAAGCTTTGCGATATTGTGATATCGCACAAGCCTCATGATATTTCTTCAATTGAAGATGTTATTGAAGTAGATCGTAACGTAAGGCAGGAAGCCGTCACAAAATAAGTATAGAGGCCTTTTCATGACGATAATATATTTTTTTCTCGCCGCTTTAGCTTTAGGTATTCTTATTTTAATCCATGAGCTTGGGCATTTCATTGCGGCTAAAAAAGTCGGTATGTCCGTAGAAAGCTTCAGTATCGGTTTCGGGCCGGCAATTTTCAGTAAAAAATTACGAGGTGTTGAGTGGCGAATCGGTATTATTCCTTTTGGGGGATATGTTAGAATTGCCGGGATGGATACGCATAGAAGAAAGGGGAAGGAGGATATCGATCCTTATATAATTCCTTCAGGATTTTTCAGTAAATCTCCTTTCAAAAGAATTATTGTTCTTGCGGCAGGTCCTGTAGCGAATATTTTATTGGCTTTTTTAGTTTTCGGCTGTGTTTCACTATTGGGTGGTAGGGTTAAGAATTTTTCCGAATTTACCCAAGTAGTGGGTTGGATTAACTCGGATTCGAACTTTTATAAGAAAGGGTTAAGAGCAGGAGATGTTGTAACTTCTTTAGATGAAAGAGATTATAATGGAACGAAAGATTTGATTTACGCGACCGTTTCTCAAAAAGATCGTTTGAATATAACGGGATTCAGACCTGGATTCGGGGGGTATTATGAGGATAAACAAGTCTTTGATTATTGGGTTACTTCAAATCGAGAAGGGTTTCAAAAGGTGCCTTTTTTAGGTGCGTCTTATTTGATTTATGACGGAAGTAAGCTTCCTGAAGGGTCTCCTATGCGTTCATCAGGTATACAAGCTGGGGATCAAATCGTATGGGTAGACGGTGAATTTATTTTTTCCTTAGAAGCACTTTCCGTCTTATTAAACTCCAATTATACTTTGTTGACCGTAGAAAGAAATAAAGAAACCTTTCTTATCAAGCAGCCTCGGATTCTTGCCGGTGATTTGATGTTGCCGGATTACTTAAAACACGATCTGATGGACTGGCAATATGAAGCTCATATCAGAGGTAAGTGGAATGTCTTATGGTTAATTCCTTATCATATGAATATCAACGGTTATATTGAAGGATCTTTGGAGTCTGTAAATGCTAATCGGTCAAACGGAGGGTATCAGCCTTTAGAGATAGGAGATCGCATCATAGCGGTGGATGGCTTCCCTATATCGAACGGTTATGATCTTTTGGAAAAATTGCAGCAGCGTTCGGTTTCGATTATAGTCAAAAGAAAGAATAACTTTGATATTAAGTCCATAACGGAAGAAGACTTGGAGTTTATCAATACTTTTGATTTTAATGAGATGAAATCGATTATCAAAGGTATCGGCTTGGACGGATCCGTTTCTGAATTCGGAGATTATAATCTTTTACGTCCCGTTCATCCAAGAACGTGGGATGAATTTGACTTATCTCTTGAAACCAGAGAAAAATTAACCAGACAAAAAGAAGAGCAACAAAGAGAAATTTTAAAGATTCGAAATAAAACTAAACGTAGTCGATATTTAGAATTATGGGAGTTAAGTCAAAAAAAGGCTCTTTTAGGTATTTCATTAAAAGATCGGGAAGTTCGATATAATCCTGGTGTTTGGGGAATGGTTAACGGAGTATTCGGAGAAAGTTTCCGAACTTTGAAAGCTTTGGTGACTGGGAATTTGAGTCCTAAATGGTTATCAGGTCCCGTAGGAATCGTTCAAACTCTTCACTATGGATGGTCTTTAGGGATTACCGAGGCTTTATTTTGGGTGGGACTAATCAGTATTAATCTGGCAGTATTGAATTTACTGCCTATTCCTGCTTTAGATGGGGGATATATTTTGATGTGTCTGTGGGAATTCATATCCGGAAAGAAATTGAATTTGAAATTAATGGAAAGAGTTTTAGGGCCTTTTGTGTTTTTATTGATTCTTTTATTTGTTTTTCTAACTTTTCAAGACCTATTTCGGTTATTCTCCTAAGGTTTTTTATAGAGTTGAGGAAAACCTATTAATAATCCGGGTTTTGAAGCTACACAATGTATGATATGAATTTTGTTTGTTTTGTTTCTTGATTGATTAGGGTTGGTATTTACTACTTTGTTTTCCGTAATAAAGTTTTTCATCATGGAAAGTGAGTCTTTATCTGTTATTATATAGGTATGGTTAACGTTGATGACAGCGTGAGTATACTTGGTATTAAGTAAAGTTTCTTTAATACGAACTTTTCCGTCGTTTTCATCCTTCATTTTAAAAGGAATAAATCTACTTTTCTTACGACCGCTGATTACGAGGACATCAACCGAATCCGGTATTTGAGCTATAGATAGCATTTGTTCCGGTTCATATGTCAATAATTGTCTTCCGAGTTTGCCCCCGAACACGAATTGTACGATTCCGACGCATTTATATCTTCTGGCAAGTTCCGATCCGGCATTAGGGGGTGCCATTAGTACGGCTCTACCTTTTTTTGCTTCTTCCGGACAATCATCTCTTGATAAAGCCACTCGGAGTATGACTCCTCCTATTGAGTGCGTAACGAAATTTATAGGGACACCTGGTTTCAATTGGGCTATTTTTTTTAATAGTTTAACTAGATTATCGGCATGTCCTTCCAGCGTGAATTTTCTTGTTTCATAATTCCACAAAAACACCTCATAGTTTTCTTTGTCCATTACCCTTCCTATGGGTTTAAGTGACGTGTATGACCTAAGGAAAGCATGAATACAGACTACGGATTCTTTCTGAGACTCTAAACTGGAGATATGAGGAATACTCTCCTTATTGGTCGATTTAATGGATTCCGTACCGAAAACATTGAAAGTCGTTAATGTAATTAAAAATGATAATAATAATTTTTGCATGTCACACCATATAATAAAATTATAATGACAAACAAAAATTTAGATAATAATAAAATATGGTTTTTTATTACTTATTAATAATAAATTTAGATTATTTTTATTTAATAAAACGTTAATGTATAATCTTTATTCATTATATTTTTAATATTGAGACCGAGTGCCTGGAATCAATAAAAATTATATTTCCGGGGAGAGTTTCGTCGCTTATTGAATTACAAGAAGTTATAAACGATTGACCGATCCGGGAAAATTCCGAAAGAATATTTGAGCTTCTTTCTACGTCTAAGCTGATGTTCAAATCATCCAGACAGAAAATAGGATTAATTTCAGGAAAATTAAATTTTAGAAAATAATGTTCGGTCATTTTTATTAGAGCTAAAAGAGAGCGTTTCTGTTCTTCGCTTGCAAACAAGGCAACCGAATCATCTCTATGAGGACCATAAAGAGAGCGTTTTAACATAATTTCTTTGGATATGTTTTTTTCTAACAACTTAAGAATCTGTAATTTCGTTTTATTATAGTCGTCGGGACTATCGGAAACGGATCCTTTATATTTAATAGTAAAAAAATCTTTAAACTCAAGACGATGCAAAGTTTTAGTTAAAATGTCATTAAACAGGACAATAGATTTTTGACGTGACACACTATAAGATGACCGCCATAGGAAGCTAAATCCTATCCCTTGTAACTGATTCTTTTTAAGAAGAGCATTTCTTTGGTTAACAGACTGGGTATAACGGGATAGATCAGTAATGTATTCGTGATTGGATTGAGACAATAACAGATTGATAAAGAGTCGTCTGAATGCCGGAAACCCTGCAATTAGATTAATGTCTTTCGGACAAAACAATACCCCCGGAATGATTCCGAGAAGTTCCGTAAGACTTTTTAAAGGAGTGCTATGGGATATCTTTCTTCCTTTAATGGAAAAATAAAAAGTTAACGCTTGTTCCGGAGCCTGTTTTTCAAAGTAGATTCGAGATAAAAGAAGTCGGCATTAAAGAGATACAGTTACTTAGATCTCTATCGCGGAACAACCTCCCGGTTATCAATAAGTAGAGGGCTTCAAGGAGATTTGTTTTGCCTTGGGCATTTTTCCCGAGAATGTAATTTATGCTTTTTTCAAAGAAAACGGTTGCCTCTTTATAGTTACGAAAGTTTTTTAAAAACAAACGTTTAATGTGCATGTCTAATCGTCATGCAATCGCATCGGCATTATGATAAAAAGACTTCTTGTAGAATCCGTAATGACTCCCGGATTATAGGAGTCCGATATCCCCAGCTTAACGGATTGATCTTTGCTATGCTTCAAGATATCCAGAAAGAAGAACGGATTGAAAGCTATTTCCAACTTACCGCCCTCATAATTAACGGGCATACTGACTTTACCTTCGCCAAATTTTGAGCAATTGGCCGTGAGGATTAATTCACCGGTAGTAAAAGTAAATTTGACTGAATGAGATAGATCATTGGTAAAAAGAGCAACCTGTTTTAAAAGGGTCATTAATTCTTCACGGTGTAGATCTAAGGTAACGTTGCTTTGAGTAGTAATAACAGAAAGAAAATCAGGAAAACTGCCTGAAAGAAGTTTGGTAATCAGAAGAGTGCGATCAGACTCGACAGCTATCTTATCCTCAGTGAGGAAGATCGTTGCCTTAGGATCCTCACCGAACATTTTTGTGATTTCCTCAACGGCTTTGATAGGGATAATGTACTCACCAGTGAATTCTTTCTCTATATCTATGCTGATATCCGTTTTAGCTAAACGTTTACCGTCAGTGCCTACGAAAATAGCTTCACCGTTCTCTATTCTCAAGAGAACGCCGGTAAGTACGTAACGACTGTCTTCTTTAGAAACTGCAAACGAAGTTCGTTGTAGCATTTCTTTAAGTTTTTCGGACGGAAGAGAGAATCTGACGGCATTTTCCATATCCGGCAATGAAGGGAAATCTTCTTTTTCCATACTATGAAGGCGAAAACGAGACGAGCCTGAAGAAATCTCGACCATCTCGTTATCCGAAGCTGAAACTTCAATGTTCGAATCCGTCAATTCTCTTACTAATTGAAAAAAACGCTTGGAGGGGATGGAAAGACTACCGGTTTCATAAATCTTTGCTTTCGTTACGCAGCGGGTTCCTACGGTTAAATCCGTGGCAGTAAAAACCAGCTCTTCACTTGAAGCTTCTATTAAAACATTGGATAATATAGGGATAGGTGCGTTTGTAGGAACTACATTCTGAATTTTTCTTATAAGATTACTAAGCTCATTTCGAGAAACGATAAATTTCATGTGCAGTCACTTCCTCAACAATATCAGTACAAAATAATCCTGTATATTTTCAAAAGTCAAGAAGGAAAAATTCAAATAAAACAAATTCGGGAATTACGGAAGTGAATTTTAATTCTTAATTTTTTTTGACTTTTGATTTAAAATGCGGGTCGCAGTTCTGTTTTCGGAAGTATGATGTCACATAAAGAAAAAGAAATAGTATCAAATAGAAGAGCCGTTTACAACTATGAAATTTTAGAGACATATGAGGCGGGTATTGTTTTATTAGGTACTGAAATTAAGTCTTTAAGAGATCACGGGGGCAGTTTATCCGAAGCTTATGTTTCGATTATGGGTAACGAACTTTGGTTGGTAGGTGCTAATATTGCCCATTATCGTTTCGGAAATATTAATAACCATATCGAAAAACGAAATCGAAAATTACTTATGCATCGTAAGGAAATAATAAAACTAGGAAAGTTTATTCAGCAAAAAGGATTTACGATTATCCCTCTAGGGTTTTTTTTGAAAAACGGAATGGTTAAGGTTAAAATCGGTAGTGCCAAAGGTAAAAAGCTGCATGATAAGAGACAAACCGTTATCGAAAGAGAAAAGAAAAGAGAAATGGCATTGCGTCTTAAGAATCACCGCCTTTGATATAAGTGGTTAGTCCTTGACATTCTGCCCACAGCTGCGATTCTTCTTTTGATGGAAAGAGCATTAGCGTTGTGGCCATAGCGTCTGCGTATAGGCATTTTTCGTGTAAAACCGTGGTAGCTTGAACGGATTTTTCATTAATTTCGAGAGGGCATCCGGTTTTTGGATGAATAATATGAGTGTACGTCTTGTTTTCCACTGTCCATTCCTGTTCGTAGTTTCCGCTTGATGCTATGGCACATGAGTTGATTTCAATAGGGGTATTTAAGGTTTTAATCGGAATGACTTGCCAATATCTTCCGATAGGATGCTTACCGATGGTTTTTATTTCTCCTCCCCATTCTACATAAGCGTTGCAAATACGGTTATCTTTTAAAGTTTTAATTAAGAGATCGACCGTATGTCCTTTAGCTATGCCGCAAAGATCAATGCGAGTATTCGAATTGCTTTTGGTTATCGTAAGGTTTTGTTTGTTTAATCGAATTTTTTCGAATCCAACCGCCTCTTTATACATTTGTACTTCTTCTTCGGAAGGAACGGATCCTTCTTTTAGTTTGGATAACCATAAATCTTTTAAAGGCAAAATAGTAGGATCGAATAATCCTTTAGTGAGAAGAAAAACGGTTTCAACTTCTTCCAGAAATTCGAAAAGAGTTAATGAAATCGAGAGTTCTAGGTTTTCGGAAGCTTGATTGATAAATGAAATTTCTGAATTTGGGTTCCAGTTGTTAAATATTCTATCCGTAATCGAAAAGGTTTCATTGATTTTTTTTGAAATAAGTTGTCCGGATTTTTTATCAATGAGATCGCCTATAATAATTTTATAAGGTATTGTCATAGCAACGCCTTCATAGATAAGAAAAGATTTTTTTGTACAACCCGAAATGAATAGCACGACTATGAGCAAAGAGATTTTTTTGAATAACTTAACCATGTATTTTCCATCAACATTGCAATAGTTAAGGGACCTACTCCTTTAGGAACGGGTGATATAGCGGAGCATTTGGATACGAGGTTATTGAAATCGGTATCGCCTACGATTTGATAACCCTTCTCCGTCCAAGGAGCATCCAAACGATTAATACCGACATCGATAATCACGGATTTTTCTTTGATCATATTTTGTTTAATGAACAAAGGAGAACCTATGGCTGCTACGAGGATGTCGGCTTGCTTTAAATGGTCTTTGATGTTTTTCGATCTACTGTGTACAAGAGTTACTGTTGCATTTGCATTACTGTTTTTCTGCATTAACAGGGCAGCCAGGGGTTTTCCGACAATATTGCTCCTACCTAAAATAACGACATGTTTCCCTTGAGGTGATATGTTATAGGCTGTCATTAATCTTATTACTCCCAGAGGAGTGCAGGGAGTAAATCCATCTTTGTAACCGGCTAGAAGTTTACCTAAATTAATGGGATGTAAACCGTCCACATCCTTAAAAGGATCTACGCTTTCTATTATTTCTTCGGGATTAAGGTGTTGTGGTAACGGAAGCTGCAACAAAATTCCGTCGATTTCCGGATTTACATTCAGTTTCAGTATTTCCTGGATTATAAGCATTTTTGTGGAATTGTCAGGTAAATGAATGAGATAAAATTCCATGCCTAACTCCATCGCTTTTTTGGATTTGGTTTTGACGTAAATTTGTGAGGCAGGATTATTTCCGACTAAGATAACCGCAAGCCCGGGTTTACGGGATGCATTTTTAATTCGGTTTTTTAATTCGGAAAAAATTTCTTCGGCAACGGCTGTTCCGTTAAGGATTGTCATTTATTACCGGAATTTACTTAATTGGTTTGATTTTAAATCTTTTTATTAAAAGAACCAATCTATTTATTTTATCTATCATTACGGCAGGTAATACGCAAATAAGAAGCGAATAAACGAAATCCGTAAGTAAGGCTTGTCTAAGATCTAGAGTAATAAGTCGATAAGAGAACTCGAAGTCAACTCCTAAACAGGGAAGTACAAGATAAGATAAACACGAAAAAACGATAGAGAAAAAAATTGTGATTAAAGGAATCGATAGGATCTTGTCTTTGAAAAAGAACTTATGTAAAGGATAACAAAGATAAGCAGTCAATGAATAAAGGATTGTGTATGAATTAAATACGAAATCGGAACATATATCCGAAAACCATCCCAAAACGAAAGCTGTCATTAGAATATTTGTTTTGCTTTTTCCGTAAAAATTAAAAGCTAAGTAAGGAGCGAAAAAAAGAATTTTGTTGGAAAGTGTAGTTAAAGGAATTACTAAAATACAAATGGTTGATAACATTAAACAATTAATGGATTTTAATTTATCTGTAAAAACATTCTTCATTTTTTAAATGTAATTATTATTCTTATTTTAATAAAATCATGTTGTGAGTTGTTTTTAATTTTATAGATTGTTTTGAGAAAATTTAATAAGAATCCTATTAAACAAAACTTTAAAAAAGAGCGCAATAAAAGATCTTTAACAAAGGCTGTTTCTCGAGTGTCTTCGAAACGAATGGTATTGAAACCTAACAATTCAGATATTAAATCCAGACAAATCAAGGTTTTGGATAAAAAAGCAAATATTAGTAAAAAAGTTAAGGAATTCGATGAGTTTGTCCGAGAATTTTTGAATTCAAAAAAATTATCCGATACCGGTGCTTTAAACAATAAGAATCATAAATTATTAATTTTTAATTACGATAAAGGTTTTTTTTCAAAAAATTTGAACAATAAAAACAAACAACAAAATTTTAGTTAAATTATTTTTTATTTAACTTATTTGTTAATAAATTAGAATTTGATTTGTACCAGGGAGGGTGCATGTCGGTTTCCGGAAATATTTCAGGACCTGGAGGGCCGGGTTCTGGGGATTGGAATTTAGGTGAAATTCCCAAAGATAAGGAAATTTCCGAATCTAAGAACACTGAATCTTCGGGAATAGTGAGCGGTAGCGGCTATGACGCTTTTGCCGAAGGCACCGGCAAAAGTACTTCCAAACAAGAGTCTGTGATACGTTCATCGATCGGAGCCGAGTTTTTATCCGACTCCGAACTGGGATTATGTAAGTTTAATAAAGCTCAAGAATCGGCATCATCGTCGGGAAAATTAAAGTTAACGAGTAACAAATCGAGATCGAGTCGAAAGGCTTTTATGGCTGGATTTAAGTCGGCTGGGACTCGTCGTTCCTATTCCGATCCTGGGATAAGCGGGGATAAGAAGACTAAGGGGGATGGAAGAGTTTTATTACCCAGTGATGTTTTGGAATCCAGGAAACCTAAGTTTTTTTCTCCTCAAACGGCCTCTTTGCTTTTCGAGGGTATAGGTGTTCCTAATGTAGAAACATGGAAAGAAGATCCTTTTAAGAAATCTTCTGAATTTTTAAGCACCGGAGCTTCCGTAAGCGTTCCGCATCTTGTAAGTTATTTTGAAGCTTTGTCGAGAACGAGTTCTTTGGAATCGGTTAGAAATAGTTGGACAACGGATTATATGAGAGGAGGTGAGCTGGGGTCTTTAACGCTGAATTTTCCTGAAGAATCCGCATTGGCATCCAGAGTTCAAGAACCCACAACAATTGAAGAAAGTTCGGATGTTTCCGACTTATTAACTTCATTTCCGGAACCTACTGAACGTCAATCATCTCCGATCTCTTCTGAAAAAAAAGAACAAGCTTTGATTAAGGAAATGCTGTTAAGAGGTGATGAAACGAATAATCAAAAGGACGCTCAAGGAGAGATTGATGAAGATGAAACCGTCGAAGAACTTATGAAACAACTTTTATTGAGCGGGATGCCTCCTGGAGGATTTCCTTTAGTCGGAGGAGAAACGGTTTCAGGGACTTGGTCTGGCGCGAGTTCGTCCGAATTTCGTATACCCTCGAATAATCAAGCATCTTTACCGACGATTTATTCTTCCGGTAAGTTGTCTGAGAGAGCAACATCCTATCCTACTACTCTACCTCTAGTTACAGGATTGATGCAACCGACTCGGATTAATGAGCAACAGGGTAACACGAAATCGGATGGAGTTATTAATGAAAGTAAATCCGGTCTCGAGCAGACATCGGTCTCTTCATTTTTAGGAGAGGAACGGATATCAAACCCGAGTATGTCGTCCGATTACGGAAAATCTGATGAAAAATCATCGAAAAATCAAGATGTTACGTTATTAACGTCTTCCATTTTTGCTTTCGGTTCAAGTTCAGGCATGTCGGTTTCTCTCGAAAATAATAATGTTACCGAAAAAATAGATCTTTCGATTGGCGATCGGAATAAAGACGGGAAAGGAGGACCGCCGAATCCTCTGGTTTATCAATATAGGAGCATAAGTATAGATCCGCCTATCATTCTCAGAAATCCGGTTTATGTATCCGATAGTCGTCATACTTTATCCGGGAAACCTTCCGTGATTGAAGCCGGAGGAGATTATTCTCAAGGCAGGGGACAAGATAAGGGCAAGAAGAAAAAGAAAAATAATGATGAATCGGAAGATAAAGATGGCACAGATAAACAAGTATCTTAATTTTAAGGAGTATGTACTTTGTCTTACGAAATGAACATATACGGTAATATTCGATATTGTGCTATTGAACCGGATTCCGGGAGAGACGATAGAAGAGACAAAATCGGAAAACAATCGGAAATAAATGCTAAGGTGAGTCGGGCATTTCGGGATGCTTGGAAATCCGGATCGAACTTGAGTATGAAAGCACGTAGTTTACGTTCTCTTGAATCTAAACATCTGGAAGTCATTCTATCAAACCTTAATCTTCCTTGGAAATTTAATTTTAAGTTACTGAAAAAAGAAAAAGAAAAAGAAAAAGAAAAGGAAAAAGAAGAACAGGGAGGAAAAAAAGGGAACAGAAACAAAAATATTACTACGGTTAATCACCATAAGGTAGCAACGGCTAAATTAGGAAAGAGAGCTCAGGAAGCTATTACCGATGCTGCCAAATCGTGGGTTCAGACAAGAAATTTGGAATTACTGAAAATGGCTGAAAAGCTTTTTTATGGAGAGGAAAGAAAATAAATCAAAAGAGTCGTTAACCCTCTCGCTCTTTTCTTTTGGTAGTATACCAGATTTCAATAGCCTCCGTGAGGTTGGATACTTGTTTAGCTAACTCAGCATCGAAAATATAAGGTGCTCTTCTATGTGTTTTATTGATTTGGTTTTCGGCTGATTTATTAATATCGAATAATCGGTCTCTTTCGGCAATCAGTCCCAATTGGAGCGTCATACCTAAAATATCTCCGAATTCTTCTTCGGCTTTTTTATAATCTCGATTTTGCAGCGATTCTTCCATCTCTCGACACTCATCTATTAAGCAAGATAAGATCGATGTGACCGTTTGAGCGTTGGACCAATGCGATTTGCGTTCTTGAATTATAGCGTATAACATGTTGATCAATGCTTCGAGTTGTTTGTAGGAAACTTTTTTTTGTACGAAGTATTCGTTTTTCGATTTTCTTTTTAAGCTCTTTCCAGAGCTTGTACCGCATAGTACAACCGGTTTGAGCATACCTACGGATAGGGAAACCAATAATAAAGTACGAATGACATTTTGTTTTTTCATAAAATTATCCATTCATGAAGTTTAACTTATCATTTTTTTATTACTTCTTCGATAAGATCGTATCCGATTTGAGGGAAACGAGAAAAAGAAGCCCGTACGTTCAATCGGATGACGAAGGCGTACCGGATTTACGAAGCGTAACCCATTATTATCATAGCTGAATGAGCAAGAAGAATCTGGAAACGATTTGATATACATGGGGAAAGGGAATACTAGAAATAGTTGATCTAAGAAGAGGATGAGTTTAGCAAAAAAACAATTTATTGAGTTTAAAAAACCTGAAATTATTTCTTTGTCATAAGAAGAATTGCAGATAGACTTGCAATTTTTTATAAATTCATTTAACGTTCCTTGTGGATTTTTTATAATTCGGGTGACACGTTATGGCAAGTAAACACAGAGAAATTATTAAACTTAAAAGTTCCGAGAGTACCGATATTTATTGGACCGTTAAAAATAAAAGAAAAACGACGGGTCGTCTGGAGCTTAAAAAGTATGATAAAAAGTTAAGACGTCATGTGAACTTTAAGGAAGCTAAATAGACGGTCTTTAGGTCTTCTTTTCAGTTTATAGTATTGCTCCCGTGCGTTTTGAATGTTTTTTAGTATTAAAGTATTTTTTCCCTAGAAAGCGTCGTTTTTTTTCTTCTTTTCTATCGCTATTAGCCATGAGCATGATAGCGTTGGTTTTTTGGTTGACGACGGTTTTTCTTAGTGTTATGGGGGGATTGGAGGAGCGCTGGGTTCATGATTTTTCAAGAGTTATCCCACACATCAAATTAGTTCCTTCTCAGAAGTATTTCGGTTCTTATTATTATAGAATAGATGAGCATGCCTCGGATTCCGGCTTTTCCTCTAAAACTTTAGGGGAAAAATTTGCTTCTCCCCGCACCGATCCTTATGATAGATTGAATGACGATCCTTTACCGGATAATTTTCCTTATCCTGAAATATCTGACGACGGTTCCTTAAGGGATTACGTCAAGGAGACATGGAACGGATTGGCTCTTTTGTCCGAAAAGCACGGTTGGTTTGTCAAAGAGTACGAGGAGGGTGTTGGATGCTTGAAATTCGATTTACCTGAAGAAGATGGTGTTCGCCGTATCGAACAATTTTCCCGTATTCTTAATGCGAGAGGATCGAAGATGTCGAGTCTTCTTATGCAAGGAGCTCGATTAAATAAAAATTCAGACGGAGAAGAAATTGTTATTTTACCGGAACATTTTCGTTCTGAAGGTGTCTCTGAAGGCGTTTTTGGATTTTTAAACTTTTACTCTATGGGTGACGAAGGCCTTGAAGAACAAAGTCTAGCTGTTCGCGTTTCTGGGTTTTATAAACCGGGAATTTCTCCGATCGGAGCTAAAACCGTTTTTGCTTCATCTTCCGTTTTGGATTGTATGCGTCATACGGAGTCGCTTCCTTATTCTATGAACTGTTTGGAAATTGTTTTAACGGACCTGAAGCAAATCGACAAATCTCGCTCGTTAATTACGTCATTTTTAGAAACAACGGGGCTTTCCGATTATTGGACGGTCGAATCGTTCTATGACTCTCCTCAGTTTAAACCCATTTTCGATCAACTACGAAGTGATAGAACGATTTTCCTCATTGTGGCCGTTATTTTATTACTGGTAGCTTGTTCCAACGTAATCGGGATGTTAGTTTTATTGGTTAATGATAAGAAAAAAGAGATCGGTATTTTGAGAGCGTTAGGAGCTTCCCCAGGGAGTCTGTCATGTATTTTCGGTATATGCGGCGCTGTTATCGGTCTTTTCGGTTCGTTATTTGGAGGTATTTTAGCTTTTGTAACGGTCAGGAATTTAGATTCCATAATAACGATTTTTAATGTCTTACAGGGGAGACAATCGTTTAATAAAGCCATTTTCGGTGATTTTACGCCCGATAGAATCGATTTTAAGGTTTTAATCGTTTTAGGAATAACTACGGTTATAATGGCTGGAATTTCCGGTGTTTTCCCTGCTCGAAAAGTTTCCCGGATGAATATTTCCGAAATTTTAAAGAGTGATTGATGCTACCGATTCTGCAACTTGTCAATATTAGCAAAAGTTTTCCGGAACATCCTTTAGGACCGATTCTTAGTGAGGTTAATTTAGAAATATTTTCCGGTATTACTACGGCTATTACCGGTAATTCCGGTAATGGTAAAAGTACTTTATTACAAATAGCGGGTCTTTTGGATCTTCCGGATTCCGGAAAAATTTTATTTCAAGGCAAACCGGTAGCTTCGAGAAAAAAATTTTTAATCCGAAATCGATATTTCGGGTTTATTTTTCAAAACTTTCTTCTCATCGAAGATGAAACCGTGTTAAGTAATGTACTTATGCCTGCCTTGATAGCCCGTCAAGATCTTTCGAAGGGATCGTTTATTTTTAAAAGAGGTCTTTATTTGTTGGAACGAGTCGGTATTTCTGCAGGATTGCATAAAATGCCTGCACGATTTTTGTCCGGAGGGGAAAAACAACGGGTAGCCTTAGCACGAGCACTTATTAATTCGCCTCTCGTCGTTTTTGCTGATGAACCTTCAGGAAACCTCGATGCACATAATTCATCGATCGTTCATGAACTTCTTCTTCAAATTTCACGTAAAGAGAAGGTCGCATTGATCTTGGTTACTCATAATTTCAATTTTGCCGACTCCTGTGATGTAAAATTTAATTTAAACAACGGAAAATTAAGTTAATTTTTTTATCTCATTGAAAAAAAAAATGCTTCATTTTAAAATCCCCCAATATCGAGGTTGAGTTATATGGAAAAAAGAAAAGAAAATAGAACGACTTTCCTAAAATCCGTTGATTGCGAAAATCGTAGCTGGTATTTATTTGATGCCTCAGGAAAGACTTTGGGGAGATTATCATCCGAAATAGCAAAGGTTTTACGAGGGAAGCATAAGGTCACATTTACTCCTTATATGCCTTCCGGAGACGGCGTCATTGTTATCAATGCCGAGAAAGTTCGTCTAACGGGAGCCAAAAAGGCGCAAAAGATTTACCGTTATTATACGGGACATATCGGTGGGATGAGGGAAATTCCTTTCGAGAATATGCTTGCCAGAAAACCCGATTATGTTATTGAGCATGCCGTTAAAGGGATGATGCCTAAAACCAAGTTAGGTCGTAAACAGTTAAAGAGTTTAAGGGTAGTTAAAGGTGCGAGTTTTGAGCGCTATGTAGCCCAAAAGCCGATCGTTGTAAATATATAATGAGAGATGATAAAGATGCTAGGTAAGCCTGTTAAGGAATCCGTTGCAACCGGAAGAAGGAAATGTGCTGTTTCCAGTGTGAGATTACGTGAAGGTTCGGGGCAGATTGATGTCAACGGAAAAGGGTTTGAAGAATATTTTCCTTTGGAAGTTCAAAGGGAAATGATTTTAGCTCCTTTGAAAAAAACGAAATTGGAAAAGAAGTTTAGCTTGATTGTTAGGGTTTCCGGAGGGGGGATTCAAGGACAAGCAATAGCAACAAGGTTGGGTATTTCTCGTGCTTTGGTTAAGGAAAATGAGCTTTTTAAGCAGGAATTGAAGTCCGAAGGTTTTCTTACCAGAGATTCTCGAATCAAGGAGCGTAAGAAGTACGGTCATAAGAAAGCTCGAAAGAGTTATCAATTTTCTAAGAGATAGTATTTTTTTTATAAAGTATTTTTATCTTTTAAAACACCCTGTCGAACGGGTGTTTTTTTATGTCTCCGAAAAATGCCGTTATAACTTTATTAGGTTGCTTATTATACGATAGGTGCATGTTCATTTCGGAAAATTTGAAATTTCGCCCTCTTTCTAGAACTCTGACTTTTCCTGCTCCTTTTGAGGCATCGATAATTGTGTCTTCTCCGGTTTTTAACATCACGTGTGTAATTCGGTTGGTTTGATTTTCTGCCAGAAAAATTGCTCCTCCTACAGAAAGTTCATCAAACGAACGAATGACGGTTGAATTTTTAAATTGATCGATTGAATTTCTAGGGATCGAAATATTTTGTGCGCGAAATAAAAGATTAAGAAATCCTGAACAATCAACTCCGTAACGATTTGAAAAATCTTGCTTGAAAAGAAAACGTCCACCCCAAACATAGGGAAATCCGATAAGTCGTTGTGCATCGGTAATTAGAGTTTCAACGGAAAAATTTTGAGAAAGAGGTCTAAGATGTACCGGATCGCAATAAGTTGTTGTGCCGTCGGGAAGACTGATATTTCCTGAATTATCAGCTGTTACAAGTGTTCCGAATGAAAGAGGTAATTTTTTTTCCCCTAAAACAGCGCATGTTGAGGCAATCGTATGTGTAGGGCAGCAGTTTGTATAGACGGGAAAAAGAGCTGCATGATCTGAGATATGGCCCGGATAATATGTTCTGTTGCCGTTTATCCTGATAATGGTTTGTTCGCAGGAAAATATGTACTCCGGTTGAGGTGGACTCTTAAAAACGATCTCGCCGAAAAGGAGTTGAGTTTCCAGAAAAATATCACCTCGTCGATTCGATAGAAGGTTCTGATATGAATCCTTAATAAAAAAGATCTGTTTCACCATAGATTATCCGATTTTTAGGCTGCCCTAAATAAAATAGGAAAAGGAATAATCTCTGCAAGAACTTCTCTTTTATTTGTCAGATTGTTCCATATTTGTCTCATTTTTCTATTTTGTTTTTCGGTTAGATTATCGAGGAATAACATGCATTCATCGTTTTTATTGAACCCATTCATTGTCCAATTAGTTGATCCGAATATTAATATATCTTCATCAATCCAAGCGAATTTATGATGAAGGCGGTATTTCGAAGTTTTATACCAAACCGGAACGGAAGCTTCGGTAGTCTTAAGAATTTGTTTAGTAAGCTTAAGATAGTTTTTGTCTATGATGATTTCTACGTCAACACCTCTTAAATAAGCGTTTTCAAGAGCCGCCATTATTTTAGGATGGGAAAAGGCAAACATAGCGATCTTAATGGATTTTTGTGCGGTATCGATTGTTTTGATTAAATATTCCAGCGTTTCTCGAGAATCGTTGGGAAGTACCTTAAAATCAATTTTTTGTTCATTGATCATGAATGAACAGGAACGATTCGAGCGAACATATTCGGCTAGTTCCTGACTATAGAATCCTACCATTAGATTGCTCTCTTTACATAAAGAAATATCCGTAAAATTAGCGGATCCGATCCAAAAACAGCATTCGTCAATCATTAAAATTTTCATATGCATGAGTTTATTTTTCGGTTTATCGTTCAATTTTATATTAAGTTGGGCGTTATCTTTAATAGTATGAAAATAAGAGCATTCCTTCAGCTCATGACATTCCAAGTCAACGATAATATTTTTATTTTTAAGAACTTCTATAATGGCCCTTGAAATAGTTTGATCGGTAATTTGATAAGCTTTGAGAAAGAGGGATTTTTTTGTCGTTTTGATGGTTGAGACAAGATTTTTTTTTAAATTATCTCCTATTTGATGAGAGCAGATAATGGGTTCCAGCTTCTCGGATATGAAAGGGGGAGAAGGTTCTTTAAAAAAAATAAAGAAAAAACTTATCCCTATTATTATGAATAATCTTTTTAATTTTATAGATTTATTATTACTATTCATTACTTATTTAAAATACAACCTTTATTTTAAGTCTTTTAATGTTTTATTTAATTAATTGTTTTTAATGAAAAATCCTTATGGTATAATCTTTTTCTTAACTAGAAGTTAATCATAATTTAAAGGAAATTCGAATTTTGGTATCAGAAATGCTTCTCAACGTAGGATCATTGCCTCTTTCGACACCTACACTGAAATCTCCCGAGAGTAGCACGAAATCCTGTTGGTCCGATAAGGATAACCCGATTTTAGTGAATGTCTGTATGACGATAGCTGTAATCTCTCTTATCTTATTTGTTTTTTCCGTAGTTATGGCGATTACTGGGTGTTGTCCCTTGACACCGATTCTTATATTAGGTGGAATCAGTATAATTTCGTTGATTATTTCTTGTATAATTTTGGCATGTATTCCGTCCGAAACTTATTTGAAGTGGGCAGTCGAATCGCCTCGTAGACTTTTGTTTACATCTCTTTTTAAAAATCCTTTTGAAAACCTCTGGTTAAATTCCGCATCTTTGGATGTAAAGGCTTTGGTCCGAGTGGCGGAAGAGAACTATGTATCTGTGTGTGATGAATCCGGTGTGCCGGTTTATGAGCCTTCCGAAGCTTTACTTCCTAAAATGCTGCCTGTAAGTTTGCCTCCGTTCCCTTATGGAGTTGAGCGAGCTCGTCAATATGTTAAAGAATTAAAATCAAGGGTGATAACAAATATTTCTCATGCACCGGGCGATGGCAATTGTTTCTTTCATACCATGTCAGAGCTATTGAGGCGCAGAGGGATTATTATAACTTATCAAGAGCTGCGAACGGCCTGTTGTCAATGGTTACGTGAAAACTTTAGGAGTAACCCGCAAGTTTGTCATTTACTTTATGCAGATATGCTCACGAGTTTAGATACATGTGAGAAACGAATCCCTAAGGGATCAAAACTGGATCAACTCAGGGCATTAATTACCGGACAACTGGGGTCATTTATCTACTCTTTGTGTGAACGTAATAGAGTTCAAGGCGATGTTACCGGCTTGAATCATCATCTTCTGATTCCTTATGAAGGAACTCATCCGGTTGCTGAGGTATTATTGGAAGAGTATATAACCGGTTTATCGCATAATGGGGTTTATGTAGCTTGTTCAATGGGATTGGCTATGAGTCATCTCTACGAAACAACTGTTGTGCTATATTCAATAGCCCCTACAACAAGGTGGAATATTAAGCTTCTAACCGGAGACTTTGGTCCTCAACCGATAGAGCAGGCAAAGCAAGTTTTGCTTCGAGAAGGTTTTAGAGTATTTGAAAATGCGAATAAATCTGGGCACTATATGGTAGATATCGGGGAAATGACTCGTATATTCGGGGCAGAAAGATGCTCGGAAGTTCCTCTTATTTATGGAAGAAGCGGGATGCATTTCGAACCTCTTGCTACGGCTTCAATTATTGGACCTCATCAGGAAGAGGCCGAGCCTTCTTCTGTTGTGCAGCCTCCTGAGGAGGCTGAGACTTCTTCCGTCCAGCCAAGCACTTAAACGGAGGCTTTGTTTAAACGGAATATCGCTTATTAAGAATAGTCAATCTTCCGGAAACATACTCAACGATTGATCTTTACGACTTGATTTTAGATTTCTTTCTTTTGTATTAAATATCATCGTAATCCCCCGATTGGATTTGGCCATTAGGAAAGTATTTGCTCCATTTTTTTGATACGATGTCTTTAGTGTGTTTATCGGCAAAAACTTCTTTTGGATAATTATTTTTCATTCTGGCGTCTATAAAAATCGGTAACTTTCTTATTTGGGAATGTCGTTTATATCCTGAAGTTTTAAAATAAATATCGGATGCCGGTTCGAATCTGGTAAATACTCTCCATAGAAAAGAAGTTTTATTGCTTGATGTTTTTGTTGCATTATCCGATATGACTACGATAGGCCATTCTTGTAGTTCGGAAAAGTTATAAAGTTCTTCAATTTTAACCGATGGTTCGATTTCAATGACAAGGCATCCCGGGCAGAAAACTTTTGGATTCTTGATTTGATTAGGTAAACGATATTCCAATTGATCTTGCAATATTCTTATAGGGGGCCCCAGTCCCATTAAAATAGCTTTGGAACCCATATTTAATTCGGGGCCCGTGTAATCCAATGTATCTTGGCTGGAGTACGGAAAAATAATAAAATCTTGACTGGGGCAAAAACGTTCTAAAATTGTCCGAAAAAGCGTTTTAAAATCGTTAAGATCAATGATTCGATCGGTAACGAGAAGAAATTTTGTTAAAGACAGTTGTCCTTCTCCAAGAATCCTTAGAGCTGAGGTGAGAGTCTCCTTTTTATATCGTTCCTTAACTATTGCGCCCGATAAGGAGTGAAAGCCTGTTTCTCCGTATGATTTTAGCTGGATAACACCGGGCATTACGAATGGAATAAGAGGTGATAAAAATTCCTGAAGTTTTTCTCCGAGATAAAAATCTTCCTGTTTAGGTTTCCCTACTATAGTAGCAGGAAACACGGCTTTCTTCGCATGATATATACCGCTACATTTGAAAATAGGAAAATCGTGAGTCAGACTGTAATACCCATAGTGATCACCGAATGGGCCTTCGGGTTGTCTTATGTTTTTAACTGCTTTTCCGAAAAGTATGAACTCACAATCCGAGAACAAGGGATAATGATTATAAGATGATTTTCCGTAAAAGAGTTTTTTACCCATTAAAAAACTGCAGAATAAGATTTCAGATATTTTTTCCGGAAGAGGAGCTATAGCTGATAAAATAAGAAAGGGATTGCCTCCTAAAAAGACGTTAACCGAAAGGTTTTGATTTAGTTGCTCGGCTTCATGAAAATGAAGACCCCCGCCTTTCTGAATTTGAAAATGAAGGCCGGTTGTTTGTGAATCGAATCTCTGCATCCGATACATACCTAGATTCGGAATCCCCGATAAGGGAGATTCAGTATAAACCAAAGGTAAAGTTAAAAAAGGACCGCCATCTTCAGGCCAAGAAGTAAGAAAAGGCAGAGAATTAAGATCTAGAGACGGTTCCTTATAATAACAGGATAAGCGTTTCTTTTTTAATCCTAATTTAAAAAGTCCTTTGACCAAATCTCGATTTTGCCAACATGATGAAAGGGAAGGAGATTTTGAAAAAAAATCCAAAAACCTAGAAACTGTTTTCGGTTCATAAGAAGAAAACGCATAGTCAACTCTTGCCTGACTGCCGAATAAGTTCGTAACAACAGGAAAAGAAGAACCGATAACGTCGGTAAACAAAAGAGCAGGCCCACCAGAGGCAACCACTCTCCTATGAATTTCAGCTATTTCTAAATGAGGATCAACGGAGCAAGACACCTCGACAATCTCATTCTTGTATCTTAAAAAAGATAAAAACTCCTGTAAAGCAGTCATCGATTAAGATAACTTTATTTACAAAGTCCCGCTCTTTTCATGACTTTTTCGAGTCCTAAACGGTCTATAGTGCGAATAGCATCAATAGAAACTTTAAGTCTTACAAAACGATTCTCCGTCTCTGACCATAATCTTTTTGAGACTATATTAGGCAAAAAACGTCTTTTTGTCTTACCGGTAATTTTTAAACCGATTCCTTTTTTCTTCTTAGCAATACCTCTTAACGTGTAAGAGTACCCTTTAATGGGCTTTTTCCCCGTAATTTGACATCTCCTAGACATAACTAAACCTAAACTTTATCGGATTTCAAAAACAGTCGGACAGAAGACACGACAAGGTGTGGATTTTATCTTATTAGTAATAAAAGAGCAAAAGAATATATATTTTAATCGTTTTTTGAATTTATGAAGGGAGAAGAGCACTTAATTCATCGTTAAATGATTTATGTTTCAGAAGCTCCTCGACATAAGGTATGGTTCTATAGACCCAATTCGATGAAGAAACGGTTCCCGGTCTATTGATACGTTCTTTTGAAGGATCTTTGGAAATAAGATCGGGACGAAGAGACAAGTAATCATTAATGATATTGATATGAAATAAACTTGAAGATAAAAAATTATTTTTAATAATAAGTTTTTGAGTTTCAGGAGATAGTGATCGAGTATAAGCAAAATGATTATTCTTTGCATACAGCTTAGCTTCTTCCGGAGAATGATTCCACCAAAGCAATAACGTATCCGAATCATGAGTTGATAAGGAAGTCATTGACAACGGAGAGTAATTCGCCGGTAAAATAAAAGAACCGTCACCATCCCACTTTCTTTCCCATCGGGGGATTACTGTTCCGCAAATACCGAATTTTTTAATGGCCTCTTTAATGCATTGCGGAACTATACCTAGATCTTCTCCTATAGGTAACATATCGGAAGAATCTAAAATTGCTTTCAAAATATCGTTACCCTGAGCGAGCCACTCTTTTTTATTTTCGGGAATAAATTTTCCCGCAGAAGGATTAGGTCCCGAATTATTTAAGGCCCAAATTCTAAAGAAACCGGCTATGTGGTCCAATCGATAAACGGAATAAAAGTTTTCTGCGTATTCAACGCGTTTTTTCCACCAAACATAATGGCATTTTTTTAGCGCTTCCCAATTATATAAGGGAAATTGCCAATCTTGTCCGTGCTTGTTATAGGCATCCGGCGGAGATCCGGCGGAGTTTTCTTTTATAAAAAAATCCTTAAAATACCAAGTTTCGCAGCTGTCTTTACTTATGAGGATTGGAATATCTCCTTTGATGAAAATACCGTTGTCGAGAGCAAACCGCTTGATGTAATTCAACTGTTGAAAACAAAGGTATTGTATGTAGGCATGAAATTCCGTCAAAGGTTTTAAATTCTCGGAAAGAGAAGATATATTGTCGGGGTTTTTTAAATGTTCGGGCCATTCTTCCATAGGAGACCAATGTATGGTTTCTTTAATAGCTCTAAACAAAACATAGGGGACTAACCAATAATTTTGAGTTTCCTTAAAGGTATTAAAACCTTCGTCTCGGAGGATGTTTGATTTGATACACTCGTAGTATTCTTTTAAAAATTGTAATTTTTTATTTCCGACAATGCCATATCTCACCGAAGACGTTGTGGTTAGAGCTTGCATGGATTGTATTTTTTTTTTGTAATCAGACACTTTATGGATATCGGGAAGAGTCGTTAGAGAAAGAAAAATCGGATTCAAAGCAAATCCGGAAATACCGTTGTATGGACTCGTGTCTGTTCCCGTATCGTTGAGAGGAAGTAATTGTAAAATATCGAAGCCGATTTTGCGACACCATTCGATCATCGGAATGAGATCGTGGAATTCACCGATACCGCAGCTATTTTCGGAACGAATGGATGATAAAGGGAAACATACTCCGTAATGATGTTTTATTCCTATTTTATCCCAGGCGTGTGACGCAGGAGTGTTTTTGATAAACGTTATCGTATTTTCGGTAACCTGGGGTAAGATGCTCATATATTGTAAATACCGAGATCGTGTAGATCGGGAATAGTGTCGGAGCTCAGAGAAGATTGCCAAACTTTGGCATATCTTGAAAATTGTTTAATGCGAGCAACAAGATCAGTCGCATTTATGTAAGACATTTCGACGGTATCGCATAAATATAATTTTTCAGTGTGTTCTCCGTACGCCAGGGTACCTTTAATACCGGGTTGCTGCGCCCCGTTAATCAACAAGGCTGCTTTAAATACTTTATCTCTATAAGGTCCTTTAGATAAAGTTCCGATGACGGTACCCATAACGAGCTCATCGCTGTTAACTCCTTGTTCGAGTTGAACGGCAATACCGTTTTCCTTTAAACAGATTGAACATGCTTGATTGGCATCTAAGGATAACGTGGTTTTCAATTCCTTGCCGATTTCTTCTAATAATTGCTCGAATTGATTTTTCATTTCGTTAACTCCATGGACTGGGTTTAGGGAAATCGCTGGGTTTGGGATAGTCGTCATTATCTTTGTTTATATTATCTAAAGCGTTGGCAAGTGCCGTTAAAAAAGCATCTCTTTTACCGACCGATTCAAAAAATCTTGGAGATACGTTTCTCGCTGCCGTGAAAAAATTATTCAGGACGATCGATTGTAGATCGGTATCGGGACCGACCAGGCTTTGTACTTCGGTTTCGCATTTTTTTGCTAAGGGATAATTGTCTCCAACAAGCTTTTGAAAACTTTCGGCTAAAGATACGAAATTGACATGATCGGGAAAAGAGAGTCCTTCTGCTTGAGCATTTTGTTGCATTCGCGGAAAAGCGCTTTCGAAAATTTGATAAGAATCAACAACCGCTTCTAAATTTCTTATCTCTCCCATTAACAACATTAGTTTAGCGGAAGGTATGGAGGAGCCTTCCGATTTCATATCTGCAGATATTCCATTCAGAAGAAATGAAGTTACCGCTTTCATATCGGGGAATAAATAACGCTCCGTTAACAGAGTGAACATTTGTTTACAGGTATTTTCTTTCGAAGTTACTTCTAAATAAAGCTGTCTTAAACTTGAAGGCGAGACTTTTAATTCGGAAGCAAATTGATGAGTGGCGAATTGAATATTTTTTCCGCCGACGATTGCCTGTTTATGCGTAGTATTATAGGTGGTTTTAGCTTGAATAATGGCATTTTTAAGAGCTCCGTCCGAAGAAGATACGGAGGCGTCCAAATAGTCCAAGGCTCGAGATGCCAGAACGGGATCCGAAAATTTCTCTTGAACGGCTTTAAGAATATCGTCCGGAGAAGCATCGGGAGCTATTGAGTCTCTTAAAGAACGGAGATCTTGAGCTGAAATTTCCGTAGAATCGCTGCTGTGTTTATCTGCAAGATCCTCTTGCATCTTTTCTTCAGTGCTTTTCGTGGGTTTTTTTTCGCTTGTCTCGGAGGCCTTTTTTCTCTCGGCTAGAGGTCTAAATTTTAATTCTTTTTTTGTCGTTCTTGCTGCAGCAGCGGGATTAGTCATATCCGGATTAACGGATGACATCATACTCATTTCCGATGCTTCTTGTGTGGCCTCGATATTTTGTGCATCTTGAGCTGCTGCTTTAGCTTCTAATGCAGAAACATTGACTCCGGTCGAACCTCCCAGTCCTCCGGCTCCTGAAGAAGACATTCACACCCCCTTATGGTTTAGAAGATTTGGATTCTACCGAGAGGTTGTATTCTAATTTCAGGAAGAATCTCTTGATAGGAAATAACCGCGATATTCGGAAACTCGGTTTCGATTAATTTTCTTACATATCTTCTAACGTCAATTGCTGTCAAGAGAACGGGAGGTTGTCCTCCGGGAGGTGTAGATGTAATCGTATTTCTCATTGATTTTAATATTAAGTTAACAGAATCCGGATCCAAAGCTAAATAAGAACCTGCGGAAGTTTGTTTGATGGCTCCTCTAACGATTTCTTCAATTTCAGGATCTAATAAATACACCGAAATGGATGATTGCCCTTGAGAAAATTTAAAGCTGATATAGAGTTTCAATGAAGAACGAACGTATTCAGTGAGTAATACTGTATCTTTTTCCGTTTGTGCCCATTCGCTCAGGGATTCCATAATCGTTCTCAAATCTTTAATCGAAATACCTTCTTGAACGAGACGTTTGAATATTTCCGTCAGTTTCTGTAAAGGAATCAGTCTTGTTACTTCTTTCACTAAATCGGGGAATGAACGTTCCATGAACTCCATCATAGTACGTACTTCTTGAATGCCCAAAAATTCTTGCGAATTCTTATGAAAAAAGTTTGATAAGTGGAGAATAATGACTTCGGGAGGAGCCCAGTATTTTATAGCGGCTTTATCTAAAATGACTTTCGATTCTTCCTTCACCCATGCCGAAGGCAAGCCGGAAGCGTTTTTATAGCTAACGAACGGAAGATTGTATCTTTGTAGATTTTCTTCAACTTCATTGGTCAATAAATGCTTGGTAGGAATTTTTCCTCTCACGTAAGGAATCTCATTGAGAAGAATCATGTATTCCGATCCTTCTAAAGATGGAGAGTCCGTTCTTACGTGAATACCTGGATATTTGATTCCGATATCTTGATAAAGGGCTTGACGCATTTTCGGAATCAAATCGTCGATAAAATTTTGATTTCCTTTACCTTTTCGTACGATTTGGGATAATTCCTTACCCATTTCTAAAATAACCGGTAGGGTTAAGGCGTAATCGTCCGAATTTTCTCCGGGCGTTCCGCCTTCTGCAGAGCCTACGACTGTAGAACCGGAGCCGCTGCCTTTTTTAGGTCCTTCTTTTTTCCTTAACCAAAGAGAGGAACCGAAGAATCCGAGTATTATGGCTAATAAAGCAAAACTCCAAAGAGGGAAACCTTTGAAAAATCCGATAATTAAAACGGCTACCGCAGAAATCAAAAGAGCTCGTGGCTCTTTAATCAATTGAGCGGAAATTTCTTTACCCAGATTACTGTTCTTATTATCGCTTGAAACTCGAGTAGTTACAATACCGGCGGTTAAGGAAATAAGGAGAGACGGAATTTGAGCAACAAGCCCATCACCGATAGACAGTAGTGCATAAACACGAGCTGCCTGTCCCAGCTCCATTCCCAACATGGTCACTCCGATGATCAACCCTCCAATCACGTTAACGAGAGAGATAACGATACCGGCGATAACGTCTCCCTTAATGAACTTCATGGCTCCGTCCATGGCTCCATAGAGTTCGCTTTCTCTTTGAATTAAAGACCTTTTATCTCGGGCTTGTCCCGCATCAATCATTCCGGCACGTAAATCGGCATCGATGGCAAGTTGTTTACCGGGCATGGCATCCAGTCTAAATCTAGCAGCAACTTCGGCAACTCTCTCAGCACCTTTAGTGACGACGATAAATTGAATCAAAGTGATAATGATGAAAATAATGAATCCGACGACATAATTACCGCCGACGACGAAATCACCGAATGCTTGAATGACTTCTCCCGCATACGCCTTCAATAATATTTGTCTTGAAGAGGCAATGTTAATACCGAGACGAAACATAGTCGTAATTAATAAAAGAGAAGGAAAAACAGATAACTGCAAAGCACTCGGAATATATAAAGCCACTACCATTAGAAACATGGATATCGCTAAATTGAGTGTAATCGTTAAGTCGATCAAAGCTGAGGGTATGGGAACGATAATCATCATTACGATGCCTATCATCCAAACCGCTAAGAGTAAATCACTGGATCTGTTAATGAAGCTTAGAGCCTTCTCTCCGCCCATTGTTTTCGAAATAAAACCGAAAAATTTATTCATATGAGATTTTTCTTTTACTTAAAGTAGTCGCTGTTAGGGTTTTGTATGTCAAGAGACGTAATATATAATAATATCTCCCCAATAGCTTCATACGTGGATTCCGGAATAAACTTCAACTCTTTTCCTTCATCCCAGAGTTGATGAGCTAGAGGTACGTTTCTCATTACGGGAACATTATATTTTTCGGCTTCGGCTATGATTCTTTTGGCTCTAGCATCCGCTCCCATTGCAATGATCCAGGGCGCTTTATATTTTTCTGGAGCATATCCTATGGCTATTGCTATATCTCTAGGGTTAGACACGACCGTTTTAGCGTGTTTGATTTGACTAGTGCCTTCTTCATAAGCAATTTCTTGGGCAATCTGTTTTCGTCTTCCCTTAATTTCCGGATTACCTTCAGTATCTTTGAATTCTTGTTTGACTTCGAATTTTTCCATTTTTAATTCTTTAGAAAAATTGAATCTTTGATAAATCAAATCTAATATAGCTACGATAACGAAAAAAATACCTACAGCTATTGTGGCTTTATATAATATTTTTTTAAATATTTCGGATATCGCTATCGGAGAAATTCCTGCTGTTTGTATGATTAGCGGGATTTCTCCTTTAACCACCAGATAAAGTATCAAAGCTGCACCGAATACCTTTAAGATAGACTTCAGAAGCTCTATTAAGGTTTTCAGTTTGAATTTTTGTTTTATATTATCTACGGGATTAAATTTTTTAATGTCAGGTTTAAAGACTTCTGTAGAAAAAGTAGGCCCTACTATCAGAAATCCTACTAAAGACCCTATAATTCCTACCAGTACCAATAGAGGTAGAGAAGTCGTTAAAATCAGCATCAGCGATTGGTTGAGAAAATAAAGAGCTTCGGTTGGATTATGACTAATCGGGGCTCGAATCAACATTCCGGAGAGGAAAGTTCCTAATTTTTCATAGAAAAAGTTAGCCATGTAGAATGTCGTCCACATAGCCACTATAAAGGTAATGGCAGATGGAAAGTCTTGTGATTTCGCAACCTGACCTTTTTTTCTGGCATCCCTAAGCCTTTTTGGGGTTGCCTTTTCGGTTTTTTCTGCCATGATGCCTTGTTAATAACAGGATTATGAGATTGCGACGATGATACGGTTATTAGAGCAAACTTTGTTTTCCGAAAGTTAACTGATTGTTTGTTTTTAAACAAGGCGTTTACCTATTCATTGAAATCGAATGTCTTTCCGTAAAGTTAGATCTGTAATAAATTCATACATTTCTTATACTTTCGGGTTTTTCATTTTGTAAAGTTATCGATATGGGATACTTGGAATGCGGGATAGTCGGTCTTCCCAACGTAGGGAAGTCAAGTTTGTTTAATGCCTTGACGGGTGCTGCCGTGCCTTCTTCAAACTACCCTTTTTGTACTATTGAACCTAACATCGGGGTCGTACCGGTTGCTGACGAGAGATTAGGTGAGTTAGCGAAATTAGTCGGCAGTAAAAACGTTATCTATAGTGATGTAAAATTCGTTGATATAGCCGGATTGGTTAAAGGTGCCTCTAAAGGTGAGGGATTGGGTAATAAATTTTTGTCCCATATCAGAGAAACTGCTGCTATCGCTCACGTAGTTCGATGTTTTGAAGGTTCTAAGATTACTCATGTATCAGGAAAAGTAGAGCCTGTTTCTGATATCGAAACCATAAATATCGAGTTGATTTTATCGGATCTCAATTCGGCCTTGGGTATTCATTCTCGATTGGAAAAATTATCCAAAAGTAAGAAAGATTTATTACCGGTCTTACGTTTAATGGAAGGAATTATTACTCATTTAGAAGCAGGAAAATTATTGAATTCTCTTAAATTCAACTCAGCAGAGTCAGAGCTTCTTAAGCCGTATCCTTTTTTGACGGATAAACCGATGTTATACTTGGCTAATGTAGATGAAAACGCGCTTCCTTTGATGGATAATGCTTATGTCCGAGAAGTAAAAGAGTATGCCGATAGTCAAGGGTGTCCGGTAGTTCCTATCTGTGCTCGTTTTGAGGAAGAAATTTCGGAATTGCCTACCGAAGAAAGGAATGAATTTTTTACGAGCGCAGGTTTACAAGAGTCCGGATTAAATCGATTAGTTAGACAGGTTTTTGATCTTTTAGGATTAATTTCCTATTTTACCGCAGGTCCTGAAGAAAGTCGTTCGTGGACTATTAAAAAAGGAAGCACGGCAGTAACAGCAGCCGGAGCGATACATACGGACATTCAAAAGGGATTTATTAGAGCTGAGGTCATTTCTTTTAATGATATCATGCGGTGTGGGGGACGAGCCGAGGCTCGAGTTCAAGGATTATTACGGGCGGAAGGTAGAGATTATATCGTTTGTGACGGAGACGTTATTTTGTTTTTACATAAGTGAGTAAAAATATTCTTTAACCGACAGGACATCATTTTTTATCGCATCCGATAATTCCAAGATCGATTTAAATTTACGTTCTTCTCTTATAAATCGTTTAAATCTTACGGTCATTTGTTTACCATAGAGACACTTGTCGAAATCAAAAATGTATGTCTCCAGTAATTTTGAGTTTCTTTGAAAAGTAGGAGAAATTCCGATATGAATCGTCCCTTTTAATATCGGCTCTCCTTCAATAATTATTTCTCCGGCATAAACCCCGTTGGGAGGGGTGCATATATTCATTGGGTTTATATTTGCAGTAGGATAGCCGATAATCGTTCCTTGAGCTCGACCTTTGATTACGGTTCCTGATATGGAATAATCGCGTCCGAGAAAAGTTTTAGCCAATTCCAAATCTCCTGACATAATGGCAACTCTAATGGCTCTGCTTGAAATAACCTGGTTGTTTGCAAGTATTGCCGGAACAGCGACGACATCAAAATTTAAATCTTTTCCGAGAAGGCGTAAATAGGGAAGATCGCCTAATCCGTCTTTTCCTATTCTTGTATCATGACCGATTATCAATTTAGTAAAAGGAATTAATTTTTTTATCGCAAATAGAAACAGATCCGGAGATAAATCGGATAATTCTTTAGAAAAGGGTAATAAAAGAATTTTCGTTTTAGGGGCATAGAATTTGATGAGAGAAATCTTTTCGTGAAAAGTTGTCAACAAGGAGATCGTGGTCCTATTTAAGATTTCTTTTGGATGCTTTGAAAAAGTAACTAGGTAAGAGTTATCGGCACTGTCCGAAAGTGTTTGCAAAAGGGATCTATGACCTCTATGAACACCGTCAAAAAAACCTATAGTTAAAGCAACCGTTTCTTGACTCTTAGAATGTTTCTCCATCCGGCAATGATCTCAAATATGGAGTAACGTCGAAATCGGGAATATTTAGTAAATTACCGTCAATACAATCTTTTATGCAAAAATTTCCGCTTTTTAATCGCTTTAATTCTTTAAGATGAGCACCGCATCCCAAAACAATTCCGATTTCATGAGCCAAACTTCTGATATAGGTTCCTTTGGTGCAACTGACCCTAAATCGAATTTCGGGATACATATAAGACACACAATCAATATTTATATTTACGGAAGAGGGTTTTCTATCAATAATCTCTCCTTTTCGAGCATATGTATACAACTTTCGACCGTTAATTTTCTTTGCCGAAAACATAGGAGGGATCTGCTGGATTTCTCCTTGAAACAGTGCTATGGCCTCATCGATCTCTTGTTGTGAAGGAATTTTTTTTGACGTACCTACTATTTTTCCGTCGCAATCATAAGAATCGGTTGTCATTCCAAGTTGAGCTACTGCAAAATACTCTTTATCTTGAAATAAAAGCTCATTAGATATACGAGTATACTTACGACCTATGAGCATAACCATAACACCTGTAGCAAAAGGATCTAAGGTTCCGGCATGTCCTATTTTCTTAATCTTCGTAATCTTTGTAAGTGCTCGAATAAGACTGAAGGAAGTACGTCCTTGCGGCTTATCTATCAATAGAAGACCTTCTTTAAGTTCGGTAACTGTATGCATCATTCGATATTGAATTCATGATTGTTGTTTCGTTCTTCCTGACGAATTTTCCATAATAAGTTTTCGATTTTATCTTGTTTGGAAAATATTTCATCAAGATAGAAAACCAAGTTAGGAAAATATCTTAAATTAACTTGTTTGGATGCTTTACACGCTATAAATCCGCATGAACTTTTCAATGCTTCCAAGGTTTCTTCTTTAGAATTTTCTCCTGACATAATCGATACAAAAATTCGAGCCGTCTGTAAATCTTTAGAAGTTTCAACTCTCGTAATTGTAATGGATTTATTGGATATTTTAGGATGTTCAACTTCTTTTAGAATAACGGAGGCAATCGCTTCTCTAATAAGAGAATTCACCCTTTGCATTCTACGACTATCTTCCGTCATTAATTTCCTCCTCTCCAGATTTCATATCTTAGAGTTTTTGGGGATGATAAACTATTTCATAACATTGTATTAGGTCTCCTATTTCTGCAAGAGACGATCCTTTATCATCTAGAAGAATCCCGCACTCAAGACCTTTCCTGACTTCTTTGACATCCTCTTTAACTTTTCTTAAAGAAGAAATGCCGCCTCTCCATATAATCTCATTATTTCTAATCAACTTAGATTTAGCATTACGTGTAATCAATCCGTCAATAACCAAACATCCGCAAATGGCCCCGACTTGTGAAGACTTAAAGACGGCCTTTATTTCGGCTATCCCAAGTTCTTTTTCTTCTGCAATAGGATCCAAAATAGACTGCATTAAATTAGTTACTTCATCGATTGCATGGTAAATAATAGTGTGTAAGAAAATTTTGACACCGCAATTTTTCGATAAAGACTCTGCATGTGACTCTATAGCAGTGTGTAGTCCGATAATAATGGCTTTTGAAGCACTTGCTAGCCTAATATCGGATTCTGATATTTCTCCAATTCCAGCCGAAACGATTTCAATGGAAACTTTATCGGATTTAATTTTATTGAGAGAATTCAAAAGTGCTTCAACCGAACCTTGAACATCTGCCTTAACGATTAATCGTAGATTCTTTTTGTTTTGCAACATAGTTTCAAAGGTTTTTCTTTGTTGTTGCATAGCGTAACGTTGTTGACCTGCAATACGAGCCTCAACAATATCCCGGGCTTCTCTTTCATTTTTAACGACAACAAAAGAATCTCCGGCTTTCGGCATTCCGGATAAACCGGTGATCAAAACCGGAGTGGAAGGAGCTGCTTCCTTAACAGCCTTGCCGTTTTCGTCATGCATAGTTTTTATTCTTCCGGAAACATCATTCAAAACCAAAGCATCTCCTAATCTGAGAGTTCCGTTTTGAATTAAAACCGTTGCTATATAACCGAATCCTTTGTGTAATTCGGATTCGATAACAATACCCCTAGCTCTCACGTTAGGGTTGGCCTTTAATTCAAGAACTTCGGCTTGTAAAGCCAATGTTTCCAAAAGCTCGTCTAAACCTTTTCCGAGTTTTGCTGAAATCGATACCGTGCAAATAGTTCCTCCCCAAGCTTCAGGAAGTAAGTTGTTGTCAGCTAGTTGCCTATAAACTTTCTCTAAATCATAACCGGGTTTATCACTTTTATTAACAGCAACTACTACGGAAAGATTTGAATTTTTTGCATGCGTAATAGCTTCTATAGTTTGTTCTTTGATTCCTTCGTCTCCGGCAACAACTAAAACGACAATATCGCAAACTTCAGCACCTCTTGCTCTCATAGCAAAAAATGCTTCATGTCCCGGTGTATCGAGAATGGAAATAATGCCATGGTTTGTGGAACAACGAAACGCACCGATATGTTGAGTGATGGCTCCAACCTCTTGAGAAGCTATATTAGTCTTTCTTAGAGCATCTACAAGAGTCGTTTTGCCGTGATCTACGTGTCCCATAAAAGCTATTACGGGAGGTCTCGCCCTCAAATCTTCAGAATTCGTCTGAATAATCTCTTCTTTAACCGTATTAGAAACAATTCTAATCCGATCTTTTTCCGTATTGTCGATCGACACCTGACATCCAAACTCGGAACCTATAAATTGAACCGTTGTTTCGTCTCCGATAAGATCGTTAATTACATAAATCAAGCCGTGAATAAACATTCTCTGAACAATTTCCGAAGCTTTAAGCTTCATTTCGACAGCTAAATCCTTAACGGTAATCGGAAGCATGATCTTGATATGCGAAGGTCTTTGAATAGCAATTTCTTCTTGAGTCTTCTTAACTTTAACGGGTCTCTTTTTTCTCCAACGGTCGTCATCGGAATTTTCGTTTAAACCTAATCGATCACGACCAGTAAAACTTTTTACATTGTCACCCGATTTTTTCTGCGCATTACGAAAATCGTGAAAATCATTTCTGCCTTTCTTTACACCGTCTCTTTTAATCGGAGAGAAAGTCGAAGGCTTAGTGACGGAGTCCGTCTTAGTAGTGGTTTTGTTATTACTTTCTTCCGATCTTGTTTTTGAACCTGCATTTCGATTTCTATCGTTTATAAAAGGGGACTTATTTTCGGTTCCCGCTTCATTGGTCCTGGGTTTTTTATTATCCCTATTGAACGAAGAAGGTGTTAGTAACTGTTTTACGTGTCGTCCTGTAGGGCCAAAAGTAGTATTCAATCTAACGACGGGAGGAGGCGTTGTCTCCTTAGTTTCTTGTTTTTCTACAGTAGTAACACACGATTTTTCATTGTCTAAATAATCATGATTATGAGTTTCGAGCTGTACTTCTTTTGTAGTTTCCACGTAGGATTCGGTATCGAGAATATCAACTGCAATTGAGTCTTCAGAAGCGATCGCTGTCGATATACTCATCGAACCGTCTTCTTGTGTAGGCGAATACGTGGCTTCATCGAAAGCGTTCGTCGCTAAAGGTTGTTCTGTTTCAGACACCGGAACGAACGAAGAATGGGATTTTGCCCTAATTCTTCGGGGTTTATCGGTCTGTTGCCCCGTTAATCCACCTAAAGGCTCGGAAATGGAAACAGTCTCTTTAATCTTAATTTCATTAGCCTCGATAATCTCTTCTTTAGATTTCTTACTTTTGGCTAATTTTTCTTTTAATTTATCAAGACCGGCAGCTTTAGCTAACTGCGAGTTTTTAATTTTCAGCTTCAAATTTTTTGTCAATTTTGCTCTCTCCGTATTTGCTAACCTGCTCAAGTATTTTGTAAGCAAGCTCGATACTAATCCCAGGAACCGAAGCGAGATCATTGACACTAGCCAATAATACTTTTCTTAACGTGTCATATCCCGACTGAACAAGGTTTTGAACTACTAACTTACTAATGTTTTCTATTTCTAAAGGTAGATCCAGACTTGGATCATCAAGCTCAGCTAATTGCGATCTCTGAATTTCCAATAATTTATTGTATTCACTCGTTCTTTGAATTTCGAGCTCATGTTCAATCAGTTGCGTAATCAATCTGGCATTAACACCTTTTTTACCTATCACAGTAGCGTAATCGGAATCGTTAACGACAATAGAAATAACCTTATCGTCAGGGTAAACGACCATTTTTTGAATTTCAATGGGTTGTAACAAATTATATAAAAGATCTGTAGGACTAGACGAGTAGGTAACGATATCTATCTTTTCATCATTCAGTTCTCGAATGATATTCTTAACTCGGACTCCTCTTACTCCAACGAAACATCCAACCGGATCTGTTTTAGGATCTATAGACGATACCGCCATCTTAGTTCGATATCCTGCTTCTCTGGCTATTTTTACGATTTCCACGACATGGTCTTCAAGTTCGGGAACCTCTTGTATAAACAGCTGCTTGACGAATTCCGGATGAGATCTACTCAAAATAACTTCCGCATGCCCGTCTTCGGCATCCTGAACCTCATATAAAAGAGCGCAGATTTTGTCACCGGGTTTGTATTTTTCGGTTTTAGGATAACAACGTGAAGGAAGAATTGCTTCGACTTTCCCAAGATCAATAATTAAATTGGAACCTCGAGAAAATCGTTTAATAACTCCCGTAACGATCTCGTTAACACGATCTCTATAGACTTCGTAAATAACGTCCCTTTCGGCATTGCGTAATTTTTGTCCTATGATTTGTCGAGCGGCCTGAGCAGCTATTCTTCCGAAGTTTTCCGAAGTAAAAGGAACATCTATGTATTGACCGATCTCACAATCCGGGTCGTACTCTCTAGCATTCTCAAGAGAAATTTCCCATGCAGGATCCTCACAGATATCGACAATTTCTTTTTCACAAAAAACTTCGATGTCTCCCGTTCTTGAATTAACCGTGACGGAAATGTTAGCATCCTCCTTGATTGTCTTCTTGGCTGCAATTTTAAGAGCCGTTTCAATAGCTTCGACAACAATGGAACGTTTGATTCCTTTCTCCCTTTCCATGTATTCAAAAATAGCTATAAGATCTTTATTCATTTATTACTCCACAACAACAAAACATAAGCATTTCAATCAAGGAAAACCATTGATTTAATAGATTCCCGACTTAAAAAACAGACAACCTATTTTTTTCTCTTTCCCCTGGTTGAGTCAACCATAGAATCGGGATCTTTAATGACTATATCGTCTTGATTCACTTGGTGTTTATCAATCAAATATTCTTTAACTGAAAGAGAGACTTTTTTGTGCTCCGGATCGAGTTTGATAACTTTAGCACTAACGGTATCTCCGACAGAAACAACATCCTCTACTTTCGAAAAGGCTTGATCTGAAAGTTCCGTAACATGAATTAATCCTTCAATACCGTTTTGCAATTCGACGAAAGCCCCAAAAGCAGTTGTTTTAGTAATAATGCCTTTAACAATAGTGCCGTAAGGTATCATTTTCTCAATTTCTTCCCACGGATTGGAAGTTAATTGTTTAACTCCTAAAGTGATCTTTTTGCTCTCTTTATCAACGGATAAAATTACGGCTTGGACTTTCTCGCCTTTTTTAAATAATTCCGAAGGATGAGCAACTTTTTTTATCCAACTCATATCGGAAATATGAATTAATCCCTCTATCCCTGGCTCTAATTCGACAAAAGCTCCGTAATTCGTAAGATTTTTTATCCCAGCTTTAACACTAAGACCTATAGGATATTTGGCTTCAACGTCATCCCAAGGGTTTTTTTCGGTTTGCTTAAGGCCTAAAGAAATTTTTCCTTCATCTTTCTGAATAGACAGAACAACAGCTTCGACTTCGTCGCCTTTGTTAACGACTTCGCTAGGATCGATGATGTTTTTAACCCAAGACATCTCGGAAACGTGAATCAAGCCTTCTATTCCGTCTTCGATTTCTATAAACGCTCCATAAGGAAGCAGCTTAACGATCTTACCGGAAACTCTTTTTCCTGGAGGATAACGCCTCTCGATATCTTCCCAAGGATTAGGTTCTTTTTGTTTTAGTCCCAGAGCCACTCGACCCTTTTCTTTATCGACGCTTAAAATCACTACTTCCAGTTCTTGATTCAGTTCAACCATTTCGGAAGGATGTTTAATTCTTTTCCAAGTCATATCGGTTATGTGCAACAAACCGTCTATTCCATCTAAGTCTAAGAAGACACCGAAATCCGTTATGTTCTTAACGACACCGATTTTTTTCTCGCCGATAACAATCTGTTCAATAATTTCGGCTTTTTTAGAAATTCTTTCGGCTTCCAAAAGTTCTCTTCTAGAAACCACGACATTGCGTCTTTCGATATTGATTTTCAGAATTTTAAATTCGCATACCTTGCCGACGTAGTCATCCAAATTTTTAATTTTCTTATTATCGATTTGGGATCCAGGAAGAAAGGCTTCCATTCCGATGTCTACCATCAAACCGCCTTTAACCTTCCGCATAATTTGCCCTTTAACAATAGAACCTTCTTCGCAATTGACTAAGATGTATTCCCACTGTCTTTGTCTGGCAGCTTTCTCTCTGGAAAGAACGACCTTTCCTTCTTCATCTTCTGCTTGATCAAGATAAACTTCGACCTCAGCCCCCACTTCGAGTCCCTCTGAGGAGTTGACAAATTCAGCCATCGGAATAACTCCTTCGGATTTCAATCCTACGTCAACAACGATAAAATCCTTGCTAATGTCAACGATCGTGCCTCTAAGAATGGCTCCAGGAAGAATTTCCTCTACAGATTCCTTTGTATTCTCCTTCTTTATGCCATGAGAAGAGTATAAAAGATTTTTGAATTCCTTGGCGTCCTGTTCAAGGTAATCTATGTTATCAAAATTCTTTTTGGCCATCCATGTATATTCGGCTTGTTTGGGCATTTATTGTTATTCTCCTAAGACTACAAAAACTCAAATGGACAGTGTAAATATAAACCTCAAAAAAGGCAAGAATTGACATTGATGACTGGATAATAAGTTTTTTTTTCTATCGATTTGCTTCATAAAAAGTGGTTGACGAAGGTATTTTATTATCATATTTTCTCTGGTTTTATTTAAATTTTTAGGTCGGTTTATGCATGCCCAAGTGATAGTTATAGGTTCCGGTCCTGCGGCTTGTACTGCCGGTATTTACTCAGGAAGGGCAGGGTTGAAAGTTTTGCTTTTAGAGGGATTTTTATCGGGGACTCCGGGAGGGCAATTGATGACGACTACCGAAATAGAAAATTTTCCAGGATTTTTAAGTATACAAGGACCCGATTTGATGCACTCCATGAGAGCACAGGTGATGAAATCGGGAGTTGAAATTCTAACTCAAGACGTAACTGGAGTGGATTTATCACTAAAACCTTTTTTGGTGTTTTCGGGTTCGGTGGAATATACTGCTGATGTTATTATAATAGCGACGGGAGCCAGTGCTAAAAAATTGCCTATCCCAGGAGCTGGTGAAGGCGAATTTTGGCAAAAAGGGGTTACGGCTTGTGCCGTTTGTGACGGAGCAGCCCCTATTTTTCGTAATAAAAATTTGTTTGTTATAGGCGGAGGGGATGCCGCCGTTGAAGAGGCTTTATTCTTAACGCGTTATGCTTCTAAGGTTTATCTTGTTCATAGAAGAGATGTTTTAAGAGCTTCCAAAGCGATGAGTGATAAAATTAAAACACATGATAAAGTTGAAATTCTCTGGAATAGTGAAATCATTCGAATTTCTGGTAAGAAATTTGTTGAAAACGTCGTATTAAAAAATAATTTAACTGGTAAAGAAATTTCAATGGAAGCAGGAGGAGTTTTTTTTGCGGTAGGCCATACTCCAAACGTCGATTTCCTTAAAGGACAACTTCGTTTGGATGAAAGCGGATATATTTTAACAGAGAAAGGTTCTACTCATACTTCTGTGAAAGGAGTATTTGCTGCAGGGGATGTTCAAGACAAGATATACCGACAAGCCATTGTGGCTGCCGGATCCGGTTGCATGGCCGCTTTAGATGCTGAAAAAATGTTTTATTAAGTATTGTTTTTTTATGAGTTAAAAAATAGCGGACATGAAAATTGCCGTGGCAGTGGCATGAGTATCGCAGTGGCTTATTGATAGAAGAAATCTTATGGTTCCGTAATGTTTTATGACTCCAGAGGATGGTTTGACGATGGGCTTCCCGCTGATGTCTTTGGTAATTTCAATATCTTTCCAAGAAATAATTTTATTTATTCCAGTGCCTATAGATTTAGTGACGGCTTCTTTTGCTGCGAATCTTGCAGCAAGATAAGGGAAAGGGTTTTTAAAAGAGAAACAGTAGTTTTGTTCATCATGTGTAAAAATTCTTTCCAAAAATCGTTGACCGTGCTTTTCAAAGGCATTTTTGATTCTTTTAATTTCTATGATGTCAGTCCCTATGCCCATAACGGAATCAAATTTTCGATTGTTCATTAGATGTTTAACTAATTAAAATTGTCTTAATTTTTTAAAATAATTTATTCCGGCAATAAATAGCCCACTTCCGACGGCGGTCTTAAGAAAGTAGAAGAAATATTCTCCGCCTAACTTTTTTCTTAGAAAGATTGATGATAAACTGATTACCGAATAAACGAGAATTTTTTTTATTTCAAAAATTTCTTTCAAATAGTTTCTTTTAGAAAAAGTTTTTGAAAATTTTTCCGCGGCATAAATTTGTTTTAAAACGATTTTTTTAAAGATGAATATATACTTTGCGGTTCCGATTGATATTGCTATTAGAAAAAGTCCCCCTAAAGGTAAAAGACGGATAGGAAATTTTTCGTAATTTAAAATTCCGATTAGCGTATTTTTAAATAAAAAAATGCTGCTTGATATCCATAAAATTCCTGGAATAACGGTAATAATTGGGGGTCGTTGATTCATTGATGAATTAATTACTTTCGAGGTGGTTATTAGGTTATGGATTTTTTCTTTTTTATCTATTATTATTTGATTGATAAATTATCTTCTTTAGGGGTCGTTGTGTTTTATTGGAATTTTTCCAGGTCTTTAATTGAATTTGATGTTTTCGGAACTCATGTTAATATGAGTTGGTACGGATTGTTTTTCTCTCTAGGTTTTTTTAGCAGTGCTTTTTCCGTTATGTTTTTGCTTAAAAACCGATTGTTGAGTCACATTGATTCAAATTTTGAGTTGAATTGCTCGATTATAGACCGATTTTTGGAAAAATTTTTATTTTTCCTGGTTATTGCTGTTGTTTTAGGAGCGAGATTAGGCTACGTTTTATTTTACGGTCTTCCTTATTACTTAAAAAATTTTTCATCCGTTTTTAAAATTTGGGAGGGAGGCTTGTCCAGTCATGGGGGAATTTTAGGCTTTTTTTTCTTTGTAGCTATGCTTGTACGAACACAGAAGGATAAGATTCGCGGCTTAGGTTTTTTTCTTATTACGGACATTGCCTCAGCCACTTTCGGATTTACCGCTTTTATGATTCGATTGGGTAATTTGTTTAATCGCGAAATACTCGGAAAACCTACTGATATGCCATGGGGAATCGTATTTTTGGATTCATTCGACGGTTCTTCCAGCCTTCCACTGCATCCCGTACAACTTTATGAGGGATTAAGTTATTTAATCACATCTATTGCTTTTTTGATTTTTTTATTATTAAATCCTAAGCGGGTTGGGAACGGTTGTCTCACCGGTATGGCATGTATGGCAGTTTCCGCAATCCGATTCGGTTTAGAGTTTTTTAAAAGCCATCAAGGCATAATGCTAAGTAGTTCCAGTCCTATATCTATGGGGCAATTGTTATCACTGCCTTTGTTTTTATTCGGGGCATTCATTTTTGCTCGGAGCTTTTTTATTGAGAGAAGATCGGCTGGAGATAAGGTTTGAAGAGATCTCTTTTCTTATTTTGGATATAAATATCGTCTGTGTTACCGTTGTCCTCTGGGATTTAACTACGTTTTATATGAGTTCTTTTTATGAATAAACGTCTCTTATTGTTTATTGCCTTAATAAGTGTTTCTTTTTTTGGTTTTCAAGTATTTCTAGGTTATAAAGATCTGGCATTTTATAAGAATCTTGCCAAAAGTCAAAAAATAATTTCCGATGATATAGCCTCGTCAATTTTAGGTTTGTCTCTCATTGACTGTGAAGAACGATTTTTCGATAAGGGTATTGCCAAACATCAAGGGGTTCAATTTTCAAATGACTCCTTATTTTTATTGTCCAAACACAAAAAATTAGAAACGGTTATTTATGGTGAGGAAGGACAAAAATGGTATTTTAAAGATACTTATGTTCTTCCTAATGGACTGAATGTTTCTTTATACAAAAATTCTGATTCTACTGTTTCCGAACAAGGAAGCAAAGTTTTCCTTCCGTCCGGGCCGGGATCTTTACCTATTTTAGCTGTTGAGTTCAGAAACAAAAAGGAACCTTTTCTGTTCAAAGGAGAGTATGTTGGAGGACACATTGTTAACCGAGATTTTGAAGTTCTGGGCACTTGTTTGGTTTTCTGGCAATCCGGAAGAGAATATGTTCCTTTCGGAGTTTATGAGCCTACCGAAAAAAGAATGTTCTCGGTTGATTTACCTATCAATCGTGCCGTAACGGTTAGTGGTGAGTTTACGGATTCTCAAGAAGAAGCAAACGCGTATTACGTCTTGCAAAATAACTATCTACAGCTTGTTTTTTCCGAAACAACAGGGTCGCTGGAAGGTGTTAATTTACCCTTTTTTAATGAGGAAAATCAGAATAGCGTTGTCAATGAAATCAATTTTGATAGACAGATTGAAGAATCTTCTCCGAGAAATGCATCTTTTCCGGGCTTTCCTTTTTATTTTTCGGGAAGTCGTAATATTAACCGGAATCAACAAATTGGTGGATACTATCCTTTATTACGTAGAGGAGTTTTATCAGCCCCGGATCAAGGAATTCCTAATCGATATCAGGCCTTGCATATAGTTGGATCCAGATTATCCGAAAACCCGTTCAGTGATTTTAGAGTATCGGAATTTTCCGATAAACATGTTGTTTTTCAAAGTTTAGACAAAAAAGTTTCGAAAAGATTCGTTTTGCCTCAAGATGAAGCTTCTGCTCCTTATTGTTTTGATCTTTATATTGAGTTGTCCGGAACAACAGGAGCTTCCGATCTTTGGATTACTTCAGGTATTCCTGAAGTTGAGTTATTGTCCAATGCTTTTGTGCCAACGATTAAAACATACTCTTTAACAAATAAATCAAAGGGTATTCTTTCTAAAGAGAAGCTTCCGAAAATAAAGCATCCCGTATTATCGGGATCCAGCCATCCTTTTTGGGTTGCTAATTCGAACGGTTATTTCAGTGTTATACTCACGGATTTAACTGAGAATGCTTTTGATAGTTACAAAATCGTAATGATTCCGGGAGAAACCGTTCCGACACGACTTTCTCTTATAGATCCAAGGAATGACCCTTATCCTGCATCCAAATATCCGGGTTATGAGGTAGTTTTACCGCTAACTTTTGATAAGAAGAATACTCAAAAGTTACGAATTTACGCTGGTCCTTTAGAGGAAGCGGTTTTAAATACTGTGGATGCAACTTTTACGAATACTAATACTACAACGGGACTTAACCCTAATTACGTTTCTTGCCTAACCTTCAGAGGTATTTTTGCATTTGTATCGGAGCCTTTTGCAAGACTTTTGTTTTTGGTTATGAAATTCTTTTATTTTATGACTCACTCCTGGGGCATAGCTATTATTCTTCTTACCGTGTTTTTGAAATTAGTACTCTATCCGCTTAACGCATGGTCGATTAAATCTATGAGGAGAATGCAAATACTATCTCCGTATATCCAAGAAATCCAAAAAAAATATAAGAAAGAACCTAAAAGAGCTCAAGCCGAGATAATGGAATTGTACAAAACGAATAAAGTTAACCCTTTAACCGGTTGCTTTCCCGTTCTTATACAGATTCCGTTTCTTATAGCTATGTTTGATTTATTGAAGTCATCATTTTTGCTTAGAGGGGCTGCTTTTATTCCTGGATGGATTGATAATTTGGCAGCTCCGGATGTTCTTGTTTCTTGGAAGACTCCAATTTTCTTCATAGGTAATCAACTGCATCTTCTTCCTATTCTTTTAGGTGTCGTCATGTTTATGCAACAAAAAATTTCAGCCGGAAAACGAGCTGAAACCAATCCGACAGAACAACAGCGTCAGCAGCAGGTTATGGGAACGATGATGACTGTGTTGTTCACCGTTATGTTTTATAAATTTCCTTCGGGATTGAATTTATACTGGTTGTCTTCAATGTTACTTGGCGTTTTGCAACAATGGTTAACAAACAAAATTTTAGATAAAAAACACCTTAAGAATGAAATCATATTAGGGAAAATTTCGAAAAAGTAGTCTTGAATTTATCGACTTGTTAACAGCTAAAGGGAAACGGATGATGCATTATGCGAGCCTGGAATGAATTTCTTTTAAAACAAGAGAGAGAAATAGGTAGAGAGACCGTTAATAAGTGGCTACGTCCTTTACGAGTCGTTTGTTTTGATGCTTGTAATCTTTATTTAGAAGCGGCCGAATCTTTTGCTTATTCTTGGTTTGAAGAGCATATGCGTCATAAGGTTGATAGGGAGTTTTTTAACAACAACGGAAAACGCATTAAGGTGCATCTTTCGCTTTTCAAATTGCCTTTAGTAAACTCTCCGGAAGTGAAAGAATCTTTAGAAGCGGAAGCTTCTCGTCCTATATTTTTTCGCCTACATACTGATTCTTTATCAAAAAATTTTACTTTTGACAATTTTCGAATTAACCAAGGCAATGAATTGGCCTATAAGCTACTCAAAGATGCCGTTAATTTCGAAGATGCTTTTAATCCAGTGTATTTATTCGGTCTTCCCGGCAGCGGAAAAACTCATTTGTTAATAGCTACTGCACGTAGACTTATTGCTGAAGGAAAAAAGATAGTCTATAGTAAAGCCGATACTTTTACTTACAATGTTGTGAGTGCCATAAGAAACGGTGAAATGCAAAAGTTTCGTTCTGTGTGTCGTAAAGCGGACGCCTTATTCATCGATGACATAGATCATTTAAGCGGTAAAGCCGCAACTCAGGAAGAGTTTTTTCATACTTTTAATTCTTTACATATCGAAGGTAAATTAATTTGCCTCGCATCCAGAATGAATCCTCAGGAGTTAAAGGGAATAGAAGATCGACTGGTCAGTCGTTTTGAATGGGGGATTGTCGTCTCCATACAACCTTTAAAGGATATTGATTTAAGAGAGTTTTTTATTGAACGATTGAAAGAAAAATCAATTTTTCCTTCGGAAGTAATAATTACGTTTTTATGTAAGTTTTTTTACGGTGACATGAAACGTGCTGTCGAACTTGTTAATGAAATACCAAAGAGGCTTAAGGGAAAAGAAAAATATTGTACTTTTGAGAAATTACAGGAAATTTTTAAAGATTTTTTAGATATCCTTCGAAAAAACAAATTGACTCCAGCTACGATTATTACCGTTGTAGCCCAGTATTATGGAATCAGAATAGAGGATGTTCTAAGTAAATCTCAGTCTAGGGAAAATGTGGTGCCGCGTCAGGTAGCCATGCATTTGTGCAGGGAGTATTTGGCCATGCCTTACATTAAGATAGGAGATATTTTTTTAAGAGATCATTCCACGGTTATGTCTGCCGTCAAGCATATCAAAGAAGAGCTGGAATCAGGAAATAGAAATCTCATAAGTGCTTTAAATTTAATAGGAAAATCTTTAGCCTAATCCTAATTGAATTTAGGTCAATCTGTGAATTTCGGTTGTATTGATTGTCTAGTAAGGAAAAGTGAACCTGATAAATTAGAAATGCTATTTCCTCTTCCTCAGTGCTCAGGAACAATTTCGCTTATTGCGCTTACAGTCATCGGGGCGATATGTTTATTTTTTGGTGTTTGTGCTGTTTGTATTCTTGGTTGTTCTGAACCTGGACTCATTTTTGGAATAGTATTGTGTTCTTTAACGGTTTTCTTTGTGGTGTTGGCTTATCATCTTTATTCTAAGAAAACACTGGTAAATAAAGCTAATGAGCGTTTGTCTAAACAATTGAAGATTAATGAACGTTTGGGTACGGAAGATAGAGCTTTTAAAAACGAAATTATAGCTCGAAATGCTGAAGATATAAAAGCTCTTTTGAAACAAACAACTGTTATATGTGCAAATACGACAGAGTTGAAGAATGTCCTATCTTTAGTTAGGATGAATCAATCAGGCGTATCAGTTACAGAGGATATCGAATCGGGGGGTTATGAGCAGAATGATGAAGAGTAAAGTGAGGGATCAACTGGTTTTATAAAGCAAATTCTTATCATTTTGTTTAAAAAAATATTTAATCTGAACTGTGTTGAAGTTTATATTCATTTTTTAGTTGCTTGTGATGGATCTTTTTGTAGCATTTAAAATGCTTGAATGCCGTTTATTTAGTAGATGGCTATGAATTGCAAATGTTATATAACGACTGATATTTCTGAACTTCGAAACAAGTCCGTTTTTTCTGTTAGACGATTCGGTTTATTCCGACCGGAAGTAGCCAATTCAATGAAAGAGAAGAATTGTCTTGAACAAATCAAAAAACTAAAAATTGCTTTATCGAAGCAAGTATTAGAATAAAGTTTTTATTTTAATGACTAATTCAACAACGATTTACCCTATTTATTATATGTTATAAAAAATATAACTTTTTACACCTAATGTCTCTCAGCCATTACGATCAGACCCTGATCTGCTCCGTTTGGACATAATGGCTTAACTTCTTTTTGGTAAATGGCATACATAACGCTCCTATATAGATTCAGAAGTATTACGCCTAAACACACAAGCAAAATGATTAGAGAAAGCGAAAATCCAACAATTCCTAAAGCACAATGCAAGTTAGATATGGTTCCGTTATGAAAAAAAGCTACGAATATGCAACTTGCTACGGCTCCGATAACCGAGGCTAAGCAACTAGGAAATCTTGTCTCCCTACAACAATTATTTACTTTGCGGTGTCCTCTAGCAATCTCACCTTCACTCCGCCCGGAGTATGTTAAATCATAATTTCCAAGACCATCCGAAAATCCGCTTTGTATCCTAGTAGTAGGCGACTTATGGTTGCTTGTTCTAGAAGAATCGCCAAAAGACCCCAATGTATGAACACCGACTCTTCTAACACTGGGACCGGAATCAGTCAGATTACCGTTGCCGTCGATCCAACGACCTGTTCGAACCATTTTTAAATCCAAAAATACATAAATACGCATTAATTGTATTAAACACTTTCTTTCTTAAGAAGAAAAAATTAATTTTATTTCACATATTTAGATTTTTTCTGTATTTGTTAGAATACTATTACTAAAGTCATCGAGGTCTCATGCAAGAAGTCTTATCTTTCGATCGTAATTCCGTGACCGTTGATAGTATTAAAAAATCTATTTTAAAAAGACTGTATTTGGGTGTTGTACAGGAACCTGACATTGCTTCAAAGAGAGAAATGTTTAAAGCTTTAGCTTCTATGGTTATGGAATGGTTATCGAAGGGATGGCTTCAAACTCAAAGAAAATATTACGAAGATAATTCAAAAAGAGTTTACTACATTTCTATGGAATTCCTTTTAGGAAAGAGTTTAAAAAGTAATTTATTAAATCTCGGTCTTTTGGAACTTGTGGAAAAGGCAGTTCATGAATTGGGTTACACTTTGGATGAGCTCGCCGAAATGGAAGACGATGCCGGGTTAGGAAACGGAGGATTGGGACGATTAGCAGCCTGTTTTGTCGACTCAATGGCTACTCTAAGTATTCCTGCTTACGGTTACGGAATTCGTTATGATTATGGTATTTTTTCACAAAAAATTGTTGATGGATTTCAAGTTGAAACACCGGATAATTGGTTAAGATACGGTAATGCTTGGGAAATTTGTCGTGTCGAATATTTATATCCCGTTAAATTTTACGGCAGAATCCATAAATATATCGATGCTTCAGGTAAAGAGATCTTCGATTGGGTCGATACTCAAGAAGTTTTAGCAATGGCCTATGATATTCCTGTTCCCGGATACGGAAATACAACGGTTAATTCTTTGAGGTTATGGCAAGCTCAATCTCCGAAGGGTTTTGATTTCAACTATTTTAATCACGGAAATTATATGCAAGCAATTGAAGACATTGCTATGACTCAGAATATTTCCAGAGTGCTTTATCCTAACGATTCCATTTTTGAAGGGCAAGAACTGAGATTAAAACAAGAATATTTTTTGGTTTCGGCAACAATCCAAGATATCATCAGAAGGTATAATAAAACACATTTAGATTTACGTTTATTGTTCGAACATGTGGCTATTCAATTAAACGATACACATCCCACCCTAGGTATAGCCGAAATGATGAGAATTCTCGTCGATAGGGAAGAGATGGAATGGCATGAAGCTTGGAAAGTAACTTCGAAAATATTTAATTACACAAACCATACGATTCTTCCCGAGGCTTTGGAACGATGGCCCGTTCATTTATTTGAAAAATTATTGCCGAGACATTTGGATATTATTTATAAAATAAATTCTCAATGGCTCGGATATGTGGAATCCGTTTTTCCCGATGATCTCGAAAAAGTCAAGAAATTATCGATTATAGAAGAAACTCCTAATAAAATGATTAATATGGCCAACCTGGCGATTGTAGGTTCGGAACATGTTAACGGAGTTTCAAATCTTCACTCGGAACTTTTGAAAAAACATCTTTTCAAAGAATTTTTTGAAATTTTTCCGAATAAATTTACTAATATGACTAATGGAATCACTCTTAGAAGATGGGTAAAACTTTGCAATCCTCTGCTCGCCAATCTATTTGATCGATCGATAGGGGATTCTTGGATTACCGATTATCGAAAGTTCTCGGAAATACATACCTTTTTAGATGATGCTTCTTTCATAGAAGAGTGGCAAAAAATAAAAACTCTGAATAAAGAACGATTATCCGACATGATTTTTGATGAAACGAAAATTTCCGTAAATTGTGATTCCTTGTTCGATTCTCACGTGAAGAGAATTCATGAATACAAAAGACAGCTTATGAATATCATAAGGGTTATTCATGATTATATTTTGATTAAGGAGAATCCTAACGACAATCATGTTCCTAAAACCGTTATTTTTAGCGGAAAAGCTGCTCCCGGTTATGTGTTTGCGAAATTAATTATTAAGTTAATTAATAGTGTGGCTACCGTCATAAACGGCGATAAGTTTGTAAGAGAATTTTTAAAAGTAGTTTTTCTTCCGAATTATAGAGTTTCTTCTGCTGAGATTATTATTCCTGCTTCGGATCTATCCGAGCAAATTTCATTGGCGGGAACGGAAGCTTCCGGAACCGGAAATATGAAATTTGCTTTAAATGGAGCTCTTACTATCGGTACTCTTGATGGGGCTAATGTGGAAATGGCCGAGCATATCGGAATAGACGATATGTTTATTTTTGGTTTAACGGAAGGTGAGGTTTTAGAGCTCAGACCGCATTATTCTTCTCAGGTAGTTTATGAAAGGAATCCTTCTTTAAAAAAGGCTTTGGATCTAATTAAAGGCGGCTTTTTTGATGAAGACAAGAATTTATTCGAGCCTATAAGCAATCGGTTACTTGAGGGGGGAGACTATTATATGGTTTTGGAAGATTTTTCTTCTTACACACAAGCTCATCGAAAGGTCGACGATCTTTTTATGAAAAAAGAAGAGTGGACAAAAACTTCAATCCGTAACGTATCCGGAATGGGATTTTTTTCAAGTGATAGGGTCATTGCCGATTATGCCAAAAATATCTGGAACGTACATTCCATCAGCTGATAAGTAACCCGATAGGATTTTCCAAAAGCTTTTGTAAATGTTTCAAAAAAAGAGCGGCTTTCATTCCGTCAATTACACGATGATCTACGGATAAAGTTAAAGTCATTTCCTGTCCAATAACAATGGTCCCATTATAAACAAGGGGACGGGTTTCCGTTCCGCCGACGGCTAATATTGCCGTTTGAGGAGGATTTATAATAGCGGTGAACTCTGATATTCCAGTCATCCCCAAATTCGAAATACAGAAAGATCCGCCTTTATATTCTTCTTCTTTCAAGGAATTGTTTCTGGCTTTAGTGACAAGTTTTTTAGTTTCTTCCCTAATTTCTTCTAAATTTTTTTTATCTGCACATCTTATAATAGGCGTAATTAGTCCCTCCGGAATTGCTACAGCAAACGAGATATCGATGGTCTTAAATTTGATGATTTTATTTTCTACGCTATTAAATCCTGAGTTCACACAAGGAAATGCTTTTAATGTCAGTGAACAAGCTCTGGTAAGTAAATCATTGATTGAAAACTTACATCCCAAATTCTCTAATTGATTTTTGGCTTCGATCAGTGCCGATACATTAACGCGTTGAGTAACGTAAAAATGAGGGATATAACTTTTAGACGCTTGCAGCCGTGCGGCAATCGTCGATCGAATAGGAGAAAGTTTGGATTCTTCGAACGAGCCTGGCAGATCGGAACATTCGTTGTGATCACAACCGAAGCTGACTAAACCTTTTTTGGGGGCATAGTCGATATCTTTTTTCATGATTCGTCCTCCAGGCCCTGTGCCGCATACCGTTGAAAGATCCAGATTATTGAGGGAGGCAAGCTTCCTAGCTAAAGGAGAAACTTTGTTTGATTTTCGTCTTACTGGAAGTTTAGTTAACGGAGGTTCCGGAGAAAAACCGGCTTGTTTTATATAAGTTCGTTCAAAGTTTTTATTCGAATCCTTATCCTCTTGATTCGGATATTTCGGTTCGGAAGAAATAACTTCTTTTATAACAGAAGTAATAACATCTTCCGGATTCACGACTTCTTCTTTTTCCGAAGTTAAAACGGCTATAGTACATCCTACCGGAACTGTTTCTCGATCTTTTTTTATAATCAATCCCAACCAACCCTCTTCGGTTGACGAATGAGATAAGACTGCTTTATCCGTCGCTATATCCAATAACGGGTCGCCGACTTCAATAAAATCCCCTTCGCATTTATGCCACTTTACTATAGCTCCGGATTCCATAGTAGGAGATAATTTAGGCATATTGATTTTGATAAGCATAAAAATTATCCCATTAATTTTTTTATAGCCTCTACAACTCGATCGGCATTAGGTAAGCTATTTGCTTCAAGAATTTTCGAGTAGGGCATGGGGGTTTCTTTTTGAGTCACGCGTAAAACAGGTGCGTCTAATGAGTCAAAAGCCAGTGAAACTAAAGTAGCTGCTATTTCCGCTCCTATTCCCGAAAAGTAATGACCTTCTTCAACAATAAGACATTTTCCGGTTTTATGCACTGATCTGAGTATAGAAGAAACATCTAAAGGCTTAATTGTGCGTAAGTCAATGAGTTCTACGGATATTCCTAAATTCTTTACGACTGAGATTGCTTCTAAACACACCGAAATCATCCTGCTGTAACCGATTATCGTAATGTCTTTTCCCTCTTGAACCATACGTGCTTTCCCCAAAGGGACCGTATATTCTTCCGTTGGAACTTCGCCTTGAATATGATATTGCAATTCGTTTTCCAGAAATAAAACCGGATTGTTACTACGTATTGAACTTTTCAATAATCCTTTAGCATCGAAAGGTGTACACGGAGCTACAATAATAAGACCAGGAAAATTGGCGTAAAGGGCTTCCAAGGAATGGGAATGTTGACAAGAGACTTGAGCAGCCGCTCCGTTAGGGCCTCTAAATACTATCGGAACCGAAAACTTTCCTCCAGTCATATAATACATTTTTGCTGCATTGGAAATAATCTGATCGGCTGCTACTAAAGAAAAATTCCAACTCATAAATTCTACGATGGGACGTAATCCGGTTACTGCCGCTCCGATGGCCATACCCGCAAAACCTGCCTCACTGATCGGAGTATCTATAATTCTTTTAGGTCCCCATTTATCCAATAATCCTTTTGTCACTTTGTAGGCGCCATTATAACTTCCGACTTCTTCGCCGATTACGAAGACGGTGTCGTCTCGAGACATCTCTTCATCGATTGCTTGTCGAAGGGCTTCTCTAATAGGAATAGTTTGTTTAAGGGGCATAGACGTTTTCTTCCAATTCTGTAATAAGAGGATCCGGTGAATTTTCGGCATAAGAAAATGCTTCCCGGACAGTGTTTTTGGCTTCTTTTTTAAACACATCGTATTCTTCGGAAGTCAGAAGACCAGCCTTTATCAAATCATCTTTTAAAAGTATGATCGGATCTTGTTGAAAAGTTTCTTTCATTTCCTGCTCGCTTCGATAAGCATTTGGATCGGATATGGAATGGCCTCTAAACCGTGCACACGAACATTCGATTAGAGCCGGTCGTTGAGTTTTGAACATTTGTTGATGAGCGACACGGAAACCTGATAAACAATTAAAAAAGTCCATTCCGTTTAAACAATAAGAGAGAATATCATAAGCCTTTCCATAACGTTCCCATATTGGAAGAGCTGCTATGGCTTTTTTTAACGACGTTCCCATTCCCCAAAAATTATTTTCTACAATGATCATTAAGGGAAGAGAATGAAGAGAGGCATAATTGAGACTTTCGTGAAAAACTCCCTGTGCTACGGCACCGTCGCCGATAACGGCGATTGAAATGCAGTTTCGATCAAGATATTTAGCCGAAAAAGCCCCACCCAGGGCTAAAGGAATTTGTCCGCCTACTATACCGAATCCTCCGGGCATTGTGTCTGCACACATGTGCATCGAACCTCCTCTGCCCAGAGCACATCCTGTGGTTTTACCCAAAAGTTCAGCGGCGATAGCACTGGGCGATACATCGAGTTCCAACGCGTAAGCATGGCATCTATAGGAAGCAAATATAAAATTCTCTTTTCCGCACGATGCAATTAAAGACGTCGCAATGGCTTCTTCTCCGGCATAAGAATGATAAAAGCCTCCGATTAAGCCGTTAAGATAAGCGGCTTCGCCTCGAGTTTCGAATTCCCTAACTAGGATCATTCTCTTAAGTGAGGAAATACAGTTGTTTTCGCCGAAATCATCGAGCATTTTCTTTACAAATTCCAGTCTGCTTAAGCCCGGATATAAAGAAAAATAAGAATTGCAAGGACTCATAGAAATATGTACTTTCGAAAGTTATCACAGGTGATTATATTTACTGAATTTCGAAAATACAAGTCAAAATCAGTAATAAATTTTTATTTTTTTTCACACTATCATGTAAAAAATTTATTTAAACATGATTGTTTTCTTAACAAAAATTGTCGACATCCCATACCATCCTTTAGCTTTGGTTGTAAAAAAATATTTTTATCCAAGAACCGGAGGCGTGGAAATGAAAATTTATAGGAAAGAAATCGATAATTCTTTTAGGTTCAGCGGTGATTTTAATGGAGGACTTGGCGATGATAATCGAAATAAATACTTGACCTTAACTGGTTTAATTATAGAAACAAAAAATTTATACCTAACCAAAAGGATTTCTACTATGCAGGTTGATGATTCTCAATGTGATTCAAGAAATATTACTTTTTCGGGATTTACTCAATCTTCGGTTGACGAATATAGGGTGAAAAAAGACTCCGATAAGGCGGAATGCTATTTCAATAGTCTTGGTTCAATCGAAGATAAAGTTTCTCAATTATTTTTTTTGAAAACCGAAGCTGTTTATGACTCCGACTTGCAAAAAAATGTTGAATTAATGGTAGAAGTAAGAAGTTTGGGAGGAATCATTTTTTATCGAGGAGATTTTTTAAGACAAACTTATTTAATGGATTGTTATTCCGAAGTAAGCAATCTTCCTTTGATTATGTGTAATGGATTATCTCATGGGCTCAATACCTATTTAAAAAAAGAAGACAAGGTGTTTCCTGATCGAGATACCGTTTATTTTTCCGGTCTGGAATTAGCTCATTTTTTTAGTGAAAAGGGAGTTTTTCTTCAAATGGGGAATGATGTATTCGAAAAATCTTCAGAAGAAAATGCTTATGATGAAAATTTTCAAACCGATTTATGTAAAGGCCTTTCGGCAGGCGGACTATTTTTCGGTTTGGAAAATGATTTGAACTTGCTTCGTTCCTTCACTCCTGAAGAATCCGTTAATACGAACACCCAATTATATACCGATTATTTAAAAAACAATGTTTATGAAGTTACGAAACAAAAAGTCCTTATTCAAGAAAACGTTGTTAATCTGAAGTTTTTCAATTTAAGCGAGATTGTTTCGGAGAGTGTTGAATTTTCAAATAGGATTTTTTTGAATTTTTTTAAAACAGGGGGAGATGCTTTCATTTTTCAAACCGAAGAGGAACTGGAATTCGGAATTAAATCCATTGTTGAATTATTGAGAGTAGGAAGAGTCAGCACGCTGAACTTTAACAGAATCCTCAAAAAAATTCTCTTGGTTAAATCCAGATGTACCAGAAACTTGAAAAAAACTCGAAGCCTTGGCTAAGGGGAGTTTATGATTTTCCGGCAAGTTCAAGAGTTTTTAAAGTTTCTTCCAAAGATTTGACTCTTTTTTCTATAGAGGGAATCTTTTTATATTGCGCTTGGTTAAGCATATTTTCTTTATGAGGTCTGCCAGGCGCTCCTCCCCAAACTCCGGGAGTCGGGATTGACTTTGCCAATCCTGTTCTTGCCGTTATTACGGCTAAGTCGCATATAGATAAATGACCGGCTATTCCTACTTGTCCCCCGATAATAACTCGATTTCCTATTTGAGTCGAACCGGAAATCCCAGCTTGCGATACTATTAGAGTATGAGAGCCAATTGTCACATTGTGAGCAATTTGAACCAAATTGTCTATTTTTGTTCCTTTCCCAATGAACGTACACTCGAATCTACCGCGATCAATCGTCGTATTAGCTCCTATTTCAACATTGTCTTCGATGATAACTTTTCCCAAATGTTTGAGAGAATTGTAATTGCCGCATTGATCAGGCGTATAACCGAAACCGCATGAACCGATAACGGCTCCAGGTTGAATGACAACTCGATTTCCGATAATGACGTTTTCTCTGATTGTGACGTGAGCATGTATCAAACAATCATTTCCGATTTTCGTATTGGCTCCTATAAAAGAAGCGGTACTGATTTTTGTGCCGGAACCGATTTGGACTCCTTTAGCAATTACGACATAAGGTTCCATAATAACACCGTCTTCTACAATTGCTTCCTCATGTATGATTGCCGTAGGATGTATTCCCTCAAAACCGGAATTCGGTGTTTTCATAAAAAGCTCTGCGATTTTCTGAAAAGCCAACATCGGCTGAGAATGCAACAAATAATTCTTACCTTCCACCAAATCGTGTTTAGGTGAAACTATAATGGCTCCAGCCAAAGAATTCGCAAAAAACTTGTCATATCTTGAATTTTCAAGAAAAGTTATTTCGGCAGAAGAAGATTTATCTATAGCGCCGACACCTTGAATGATATAATCGGGATCTCCAAATATCTGAGAACCGGTGATTTCGGACAATTCTTTCAATGAAAAAGATAAATTTATTTCAGACATGAAAATCCTCTTATAAACTAGGAGTTATCATCGGCTTCGATTTTATGACTACTTTCCTTAAAATCTTTTTCAAGTATATTCAGTATTTTATCGGTAACATCAATACCTTCTTTCGAAGCTAAAATCACTTCTTCATTAACAATTAAATCTAAGTTCTCTTTTTTCAAAACTTGAAGAGACGCCGACTTAATGGCTTTCAAAAGTTTTTGAGTAGCGCGCATATTGGCTTGATTCAACAATTGATAATATTGATTATGATAGATATTGTACTCCTGACCGAGTTCGTCAAATTTTTTTCTTAACTCTTCAGCCGCTTTCATTGACAGTCCAGCCATGTAATCTTCATCTTGAAGTTGATTACCCAAGGTTTCCAATTCTTTCTCCAACTTTTCGGTATTTTCAGAAAATTGTTTTTTCAGAAGTTCTAACGATGTCCTTTCTTTTTGTCCTAAAAGAGATTCTTCAAAACATCTTTTTAGATCTAACGATCTGATCTCTTGAGCCGAAAGAGGCAAACAGGTAGAAGCCAACAGAAATAATAGCGGTAATTTTTTCATAAAACTCTCTTTATTATCCAATAAAATAGAAGCGAAACAGTATCAGAAGATCCCTCCTAAAGCAAAGAAGAATCTTTGACTATTATTAATTTTTTTGCCTTCTAGTATTTCGGTGGGATTGAACGGCCATCCCAAGCCCAACATAATAGGAACGTTTTGCATGACTTCAAAACGTACTCCGAACCCTGAACTGGCAGATATATGACGAGATAAGTGAAAAGGTTTTAAGCTTACATATCCGGCATCGAGAAACACAAAGGCGTTTACGCAAGGTTTTGAAATTAAAGGATGCTGAATTTCCTCCGAAATCAATAAAGACGAAATGCCTCCCATAGGCTCGTTTGCTGAGTATTTAGGTCCGATGGAAAAGGGTTTAAACCCTCTGACGGTCGTTTCTCCACCTAAGAAAAATCGTTCGCTTATGGGGACTTTATTGGCAGTAGTATCTGCATAAGGTTGAATAAACTGTATTTCTCCTCTAAGTTTTAAGATGCCTTTATCAGTTATTTTTCTATAAAGGCTGCCGAGAAAAGATGTTTTCAAAAAATGATATTTCCCGCCTAATCCTGCCACTTCAAGATTTAATTTTCCTCTTACGCCTTGTTTAGGATTACGAAAACTATCGGTAGAATCGAGAGCAAAATTTAATCCCAAACCGGAAAGAAATCCTTTATTATCGTCTTCACTGGGAGACGGATTCGGATTGTTCTTTTTAACATGAAGACTGCTTTGATTTCCTCGATAATAGAAACCGTATTTTAAATACCGGTTGATGACATAAGTTAAACTTGTATTACCGCCATAAGTTTGGACATCATAACCCGTAGAAAGAGCTTTATTCATAGCTCTTTCGATTTCCGCTCCGAAAATCCATGGAGTATCAAAAAAATGAGGTTTAGTCCACTTCAAAGAATAATCCGTTAATTTACCTCCTATATTGGCTTTTAAATAAAGAAATTCTCCGCCGCCTCTAAGAGCTTTCGGACCTTTCTTTAATATGGAAGTCAATCCCGATAAATTAAAATTGCTCTCAGATAATTCAACCCCCCCAAAGAAGTTATCTAAAGAACTGAATCCTAAAAATAAACCGATGTTTCCGGTAGAAGTTTCCGCTACTTCAATATATATGTCACGGTACTCTTCATTCTCGTCTACAGGGTTTAACTGAGAACGTGTGCTGTAAACGTTAACGGTCTTAAAATAACTGGTATTTCGTAGTCGATTTTCGGTACTTTCAATCTTTATTCTATCAAAAGTTTCTCCCGGAAACAAGGAGCTCTCATGCAAAATGACTTCTTGTTTCGTTTGAGTATTTCCGGTGATTTTAACCAAACCTACCTTATAAGGGGTTCCTTCGTCGATTTGGTAACAAACATCGTAAACATGATCGTCTTCCCTTAAATTAAAACGAACGTCTACCGAGGCATTTACGTATCCTTTTTGTTCATAAAGCTCTTTAAGTTTTTGAGCTCCTTCCCAAACCAGATCGGGTGAATAAAGACTCTTCGGACCTATAAGAAGACAACCGTCTAACTGTTTTTTTGAAAAAATCTTATTTCCTTCGATGTGAATGTGACCCAATCGATATTGAGATCCTTTGTCCACATTAATAACGAAAATGACGGAATTTCCTTTAGCTTCAAAAAATGACGTAACTTCAGCATCTGCATAACCTTTATTAAGGAAATAGTTAGTGATGCATAGATTATCTTGTTCTCCCATTTCCGGATGATAAAGGCCGGATCCATCGAACCAGCTTAAAAGAGGAGAATATTTTTTGACGAAAATAAGCTCTCGAATATCATTTTGCTCTTTTTTAGAAACTCCGAAAACTCGTATCTCTTTGATTTTCCCGCAACACCCTTCGTTAATATCCAAGCAAATGTTCACGATACCGGAATTGACGTAGTTTATTTTATAAGATATATTCGATTCAAAGTAACCCTTCTTTAAATAAAAAGTTTTTAACTTATCGAAATTTTCTAAGAAGTCGATTTTGTCAAACAATTCGTCCTTGGATATTTTCAATATTTTTAAAATTCGTGTATCCGAAACGTTTTTATTTCCTCGAATTGTTATCATCCCGATTTCGGGTTTTTCTCTGACCGTAACATGAATAGACGCCAGTCCTTTATCTACGGATATAACGGGATCTATATAATCATACTGTTTCGATAGCGTTTTTAAATCGACGTCGAAATCGCTTTGGGAAAAAATTTCACCTCTTCTTGTTTTGAGTTCGCAGTGAGTTTTTTTGAGACCTTGAGGGGACTCAATCAAGACCTCGATGTCTGTTACTACTACGGGATCGTTTTGAATGTCCGATGCGACAAGATAACAAGAGATGCTTGTTAAAAAGAAAGCTAGGGAGAGCGTGAAAAAAAAAATTTTTCTCATAAAACACCTTTTAAGAAGGATTCCTTTGAGTTCAAGGAACATTCATACTACAAATGTATTAAACTGAAAATGAAAAATAATGATACGGAATACTTAATCAGTAAACGTTTCTCCCCGAAAAAGCTTTTGCTAAGGTTCTGGAATCGATGTAATCCAAAGACAGACCCATAGGTAATCCTGTAGCCAGTCGAGTGATATTAATGCCTAAATCTCCCAATTCTTTTTTGAGATATAGTGCAGTAGTATCGCCTTCAAGCGTGAAATCCATTGCAATCACGATTTCTTTGGTTTTAATCGTCGAAATTTTTTCTCGTAATTTTATGATTCGCCCCGGTATCGGTTTTTTCCCTGATGCAGGTGAGAAAAGACTGCCGAGAACGTAATAAATACCCTTGAAAGTTCCTGAAGATTCTATTGAAAAAACATCTCTGGGATAAGCTACGATACACATAACCGAAGAGTCTCTTGTTTGAGAATTACAATATGAACAGTCCGTCTTTTTTTCTATAAGCATTCCGCAGTCGAAACAATTATCAAAATGATCGGGTATGGATTCCAAAACGGTCGTTATGTTCTGTAATTTTTCTTTGGGCCAGCTAAGAAGATCAAAGGCCAATCGTTCTGCCATTTTAAATCCTATTCCGGGAAGCTGTTTAAGAGTTAAAATAATTTTGCTGAGTGAGGGAGGATATTTAGACATAGACGTGGTTGAATTTTGAGGTTTTCATGAAATAATTCGAACTTTTCAGTCCGACGAACCATTGTCGTGATTTTAGAAAAAAAAGCTAAACAATCTTTTTAGAAATAAAAATTTTTATTAGAAATTTATCGTTTATCCGATTATGATCACGAGTTAATTTGTTTGTAAATTACTTTAGTTTTTTGAATTTGATTTTCGATGTGATACCTAGGAATATGTATGAAAAATCAGGCGTTAATATTAGGTACGGGATCTTATCTTCCGGAAAAGATTTTGTCTAATTCGGATTTGGAAAAATTAGTCGAAACGTCTGATGAATGGATTGTATCCAGAACGGGAATGAAAGAAAGAAGAATAGCCGAAAAGGAAGAGCATGCCTCATATATGGGAGCGCAAGCCGCCCAAAAAGCTATCGAAGCTTCGGGTCTTCGTAAAGAGGATATTCAGTGTATTATCTTTACAAGTTCGGCTCCCGACTATATTTTTCCGAGCAGCGGCTCTCTTGCGCAGGCGTATCTCGGTTTATTTGAGATACCCGCTTTTGATTGTTCGGCAGCTTGCACGGGATATTTATACGGTTTGTCCGTAGCGAAAGCTTATATTGAATCAGGCAGCTACGATAACGTTCTTTTGATAGCTGCAGACAAACTTTCTTCATTCGTAAATTACCAAGATAGAAATACTTGTGTTTTATTCGGTGATGGAGCTTCCGCTTGCGTCATTTCTCGAAAAAAAACTGAAGATATCGTCGGATCCGAGATAGTCCAAATTTGTTTGGGAACCGACGGTCATTTGGCTGGTTTGTTGAGTTTGCCTGCAGGAGGGAGTCGAATACCGGCTACTGCAGACACGGTAAAGCAGGGTTTGCATTTTATTTCAATGGAGGGAAAAGAAGTTTTTAAACATGCCGTTAGAAGGATGGAACATGCCTCAAAGAAGTGTTTGGAAGATGCTCATTTGTCGGAAGACGATTTGGATTGGCTCGTTCCGCATCAAGCCAACGCCAGAATAATAGATGCCATTGCCAAACGTTTTAAAATTTCTGATGATAGAGTTTTCAAAACGGTACATAAATACGGAAATACGGCTTCCTCTTCCGTGGGAATAGCTTTGGATGAGCTTTTGAAACAGGATCTTGTTCATACGAATGATCACATATTACTTGTGGCTTTCGGAGGAGGGCTTTCTTGGGGAGCAGCCATCTTAAGACGGTTATAAGATTAACAAGAGGTCATTTTGGTTAAGTATGCATTTTTGTTTTCCGGTCAGGGCGGTCAATATGTCTCTATGGGAAAAGATTTATATGAAGCTTTTTCCGAAGCTAGAGAAATTTTTGATGCGGCCGATGATTTTCTGAAATCTCATTTTTCGAATATTTTATTTGAGGGACCTCAAGATTTATTAACGGAAACCGTCAATAGTCAATTAGCTGTTTATGTTCATGGAATGGCACTTTTAAGAATTTTAAATAAAGAGCTCCCTGATTTGCATCCGCTAGTTGTTTCCGGTCTTAGTCTCGGTGAGTATACGGCTTTAACCGCTTCCGGAAAAATTACGTTTTCCGATGGATTGAAAATCATTAAACTTCGTGCCGGCTTCATGAATGAAATTTGTCATGAGTCTAAAGGTTCTATGGTTGCAGTTCTCGGACTTCCGTTTCAAGAGGTTGAAGAAGTGATTTCGGTATTAGGAACCGATGTTTGGATAGCCAATTACAATGCTCCGCTTCAGACAGTAATTTCTGGTGAAGAAAAAGCTGTTGAGCATGCTTCCGAGGTGATAAAAAACAAGGGAGCTCGTAAACTTATTAAGTTAAATGTTTCCGGAGCCTTTCATTCTCCTTTGATGCAGAAAGCAGAGGGTCTTTTAAAGAATTATTTAGTGGATTTACCGATTAGCGACAGTTCAGTTTCGTTCGTTTCTAATGTTGTCGGTGATTATGTAGCCGAATCGGAAGAGATTCGAAATCTTTTGTTTAGGCAGATCACGTCACCCACAAAGTGGTTTCAGGGGTGTTTGAAAATGTCAAATCAAGCAGAAGTTTTTTTGGAAATAGGTTGCGGAAAAGTTCTTACGAATTTGAATAAGTCTATAGGCATAAAACAACCTTCTTATAATATTGATTCTTTGCTTGGATTAGAGAATTTTTTAAAAGTTATGAATTATTGTTGATTCGGAGGTAGATGAATGGATTTATTGTCGGAAAAACGTGCTATAGTTACTGGAGGAACTCGAGGCATAGGGTTTGCTATAGCTACCGCTTTTGCGGAACAAGGAGCCTCCGTGGTTGAAATTTGGGGTATCGATGCTTCGAAGGGAGAACAAGCTGTCAGCTCAATAAAAAAAAATGAAGGTCAAAATATTATTTTTAGATCAGTCGATGTTTCCGATTTGGAAAGCGTAAAGAATGCGATAACAACTTTCTTTGATTCTTTCGGCCGGATTGATATTTTAGTGAATAATGCTGGAATTACCAGAGATAAACTCTTGATGCGACTTCTTCCGGAAGATTGGGATCGAGTGATATCCACTAATTTGACGAGCATATATAATACCTGCTCCGTTGCCGTTCCTTTAATGTTAAAGTCGAAGAATGCGGGTAGTATTATTAACATATCCTCTATCGTCGGATTAGGAGGTTCTCCTGGTCAAACGAATTATGCCGCTAGTAAGGCCGGCATGATCGGCTTCTCGAAATCCCTTGCTAAAGAAGTGGGTAGCCGAGGAATTAGAGTTAATTGTATTGCTCCTGGTTTTATTGAGACCGATATGACAGCTGTACTCAGTGACAATTTAAAAACGGAATGGATTAAGCAAGTGCCGTTAAAACGTTCGGGTAAACCGAAAGACATAGCTGATGCAGCCGTTTTTTTAGCCTCGGATATGTCTAGTTATATAACGGCTCAAGTTTTGGTTGTTGATGGGGGAATAGTTCCTTTTTAAATTGAAGTTTGTATTGGAAAACTTGAAAAAAAATTTTTTTTCCCAATATAATTTGCCGTTACGTTTTGTTATATATGAATAATATAAAGGAAAGAACAATGAGTTTAGAGAATGAGGTCATCAGCATTATTGTTGAGCAATTAGGTGTGGATGAAAAAGATGTTTCTCCTGAAAAATCTTTTGTTGAGGATCTTAATGCCGATAGTCTTGATTTGACCGAATTAATTATGACGTTTGAAGAGAAATTCGGTTTTGAAATTTCGGAAGAAGAAGCTGAAAGACTACGCACTGTAGGGGATGCTATTTCTTATATTAAAAGTAAGAAAGGAGCATGAATTTAGTCGGTGAAACAGGCAAAGACTATCTTCTTCTAAAGGTAGTTTTTGCTGTATAGACTTCCAATAATGCCAGAGATACCGACGAACATTCTTCCAGAATATGCAAAAATTGGATTTTATTTAGAGAGAGTAGTTTCGTAGAGGTTTTTGCCGTTGCTTCATACCCACGAGGATTTTCATTAATTAAGCTTTCGTCTCCGAAACATTCGGGAGACTTAAGTTCCCAGATGGAAAACACATCTTTTTTATCTTCCGTTTTTATTTCTACGATTCCCTCTGATATAATATACAGACGATTCCCTGCTTGATCTTTTCTAAAGATCCCGTCGCCTTTCTTGTAACTGGATACTTCCGTTTTTTCTGAAATCGCAAGTAGAAAATCCATATCTAAAGAACAAAACAATTTCACTCTTTTTAACAAAAAGGCTTTATCAATTAAACTAACTAGATTTTGTTCTGTTTCTTTCATAGACATTAAACCATGTTTAATCCAGAGATATTTTCTTCAATTTGTTCTTTTATAATTTCTTCATAAACCGTAGGTTTTTTGAAAACCGAATCTAAACAAGACAATTCTTCTTGCAACTGTCCGGCGGTTATTTGATTCAATCTAACCGAAGATTTGCTCATTATATTTAAAATCTCTTTTAAACTAAACGTCCGATTTCCAGACTTAATATACTTACGTGTATGATAAGAATGAGGGGCTTCCTTAGTCATAAAAGGTTCTATAAGTGCGTAAAGTGAACTACTGCAACTCTTTTCAAGAGATTCCAAGGCCTGTGCTTTAATTTTCGAATTTTTACTGTTTAAGGATCTTGATAATACATCGAAATTTTCTGCCGAACCGCTAATTCCTAATAGTTCTATAATAAACTGAACACAAGAACGATAATTCGTCATTAGAGCGTTAGTGAGTAAATTTAAATCGTAATTGGGATACAATTTCGGAAGCATTTCCACATGATGAGCATGGCAATAAGCCACACTGATCTCTTGTTTTACCAGTTTATGAATCTTTTTTCTTAAAAGAACGATATCGATTTTTCCTAAAATTCTTGCCGCAGAAAGGCGAGCTTTATTGTTGTCTTTTTCATCACATAAAATATTGAGCAAATCGGGAATAATCTCTTTTTTAAGATTGACTACGATACTTTCGGCATATTTTTTTTCTTTAGATTTCAGTTTAGCTATAGTTAGAACGAATTCTTTAACCGTATTTTTATCCAAAATCTGTTCTAAAATATGAAGAAGTTCCATTTTAAGCGAGGTATTATCGGTAACGCCTATAATTTTTATTATTTTAGAAGCATAATATTTTTGTTCCGAAGAAACACTGGAGGCCAAAGCTTTGGCGGCGGCAATTTGTATTTGTTTGGAAGGATGGAATAGGAATTCTATGAGAGTCTGAATATTTCTTTGATTGGATTCAAATTCCAAAATAGTGATTCCCTGAATAATATCCTCCTTTAGATCCGACATTAACAGTTCATTAAGTTTTTCAGTGGCTTTTGACATAAGAGGATGATCGAGGGTCTGAGATCTGATGGCGATGATTGATGACATAAATAATCCCGCTTGCGGGCTGTATAAGTTTAGATCGCAGGCAATGTCGTCCGGGTTGAGAAGACGATGTTTAGCAAAATAAAGGTAAATAGCGGTTTTGATGGCGGGGTGTGGAACGGTCTTTCGCCATCTTTCAAGTAGTTCGATGCAAAAATAGTCATTAGCCCAAATACTTTCCCTGAGTAATTCAACTGCTTTCACCTTTGCAGGAAGAGAAAATTTATTTAAATGAGCCAAAAGACTGGGTAGTAAGTTACGATCGCCTATTTTTAAGAGATGCTCAAAGGTGATTATTTGCTCTTTTTCGCTTTGACTTTTTAGGGTTTTAAGAAAAAACAATTCGGCTTGTCGTTTTTCTTTTTTCGACAACTGTTTGATCCAATCAACCATTTTTTTATCAAAAGAAATGGTTTCGAGCGATAAATTTTTAAAAATAGCTTTCGGATATTGATAGCGGAGAAGAAATACCAAAAGTAAAGCCGTCAGTGCTATTGCGAAGGATAAAGGAATCTGTTTTCCGGGTAGACATAAGAAAGAACACATCAGCATGCCTAACGGTTCGATAAAAGATTCCACTAAAATCCGAATCTGATTTCTAATTTTATTAGGTATTCCCGATATCAGTAATTGTAAATTATTATCGTCTAAAGCGTAACAAACTCCTTCTCTAATTATAACGGCTAAAATCGCTATATATAAAGAGGACTTGCATAGCCAAACGGAAAAAAGAAGAACGAAACAAACTGGAGCAATAATGATAATATTGTTGATGCCGATTTTTTTAATGATTCTACTATAAGCAAGTAATGCAAAGCACATATTACCCAGGGAGACCCATAAACTGCATTTACTGATGAATGAGGTAATCGGAAGATTGGATTGTGTTGACACAAGAGTCTTTTCAAAGAAGCTCGAATAGTTGTATTCGGTAGCAATGGCTAAAATTTGCATTAAAAAATAAAAACCCACCAATAAAAGAGTAAACTTGGATTGTAGAATGATTTTTAAGGATTTTCGTATGGAAGGAGAGTGTTCGGTTTCAATATAGAGATTATGCTCTTCGGATAAAAATTTAAATTTATTGGATATATAGAAGATTAAAGGAATTGTCGATATCAGGCAGCAAGTAAATATAATCAAAATGCCCCGAATGCCGATATAATCTATGAACCAAGAAATACTACCGCTTCCTATAGCGTCTCCGAAGAAAATAATGGCGTTGAAAATGCAGAAACAACGCTTACCGTCTTGAAGATTAAAGAACTGATCGGCAAAACTCCAAAACGTCGTAAATGATAAGATAGTAAATCCGAATCCCGTCATACGATAAAAAAAATAGATGGCTTTTAAAGCCGAACCAGTGAGTTGAGGCAATGCACAAAGAAGAAACAGATTACTGCAAATAATCCCTATGACGGGAGCCAAAAAAAGATATTTCGAAGAAATTTTTTTTCTTGTCATCAGACATAACAATAATCCCGAGCAAGAGCATAAAAAAAAAGAAGAAATTAAGTAAATTTTAGGAAGATAAAAAGCGCCTACTTTTTCGATAAATAGACCTTCCGAGAGAGTTAAAGTGCCATAACTGCCTATACCCCATAGAAGACCTAAAAGAAGAAATAATCCTGATTTTTTCTCTTCTCCCGGGTACAAGTTGAAAAGCAAACGAATAACACTTTGCATTATAATCGAATACCTACAAAATCCGAAGATTTGTTCAAAAATTTAGTAAACAATCATCTCTCAAATTAGAAAGTCGATAAAAGTAAGAAGTTTAAATTGTATTAGCTATCAAAAAAAAATTCAAGTCTTTAAACCGACCTATTTAGAACTAGGATCAATTTCGTTGAGAAGTGCCAGAACGTCGTTTTGAGAAGTAATTAAAGGAATGTGCTCGATGGATTTTGGTTGGGCTATATACTTTGAATAGAAAAACATCATGCTTACGGCGAATACAAAACTTAGTAAAGCGGCCATAGATAGACTTATGATTAGCCATATAAGATTACCTGCTCCGAGTATAAGCAAAATCTGAGGTAAAACACCGACAAGTCCTAAAACACTCAAAACAATTCCAATGGTACAAATTATAATTATAGCCATCAAACATGAATTAAGGAAAGCAGGACCTGAACATATATTCTGAGGGGCAACTAAGTTTTTTGTTGCTTTTAAAGCGTCAATATCTCTTCTGAGACGTTCAATCTCCTCTTCGGCGGACGGACATTTCGGGGGTGCACGCTCGATCGTAGATAAATGAGAAGCGGGGATTGTCATTAAACTCACAATACTTTTTATTAAAAAATAAAATAATCTCTCTTACCGATAAAAAGAGAGTCACACAACGGATAACTCTCTTTTGTCTTGTTCTAGCAGCAGAGTGGTCTTTTCCCTGATAAAAAGAATCCAATCCCACCGACAAGAGCAATACCTGCACAAATCGAACAAAGAGCCACGAAAGTATTGGCTCCGAATGCCGCACCGATTGCGCTTCCCATAATTATAGAACCTAAACCGGGAATAATCCCACAAGCGGTGAGTGCTAATACAACCAAGGCGGCAAGAGCCAGAATTGTAATCACAACACAGATAAAGCGAAAAATCGAACATGCGACGGAAGAAGGTTCGGACGCTTCTTTCAAACCGGCTATCTCTGCTCTTAAGCCTTGAAGATTAGTGTTCAAAACACATAAAGCCTGTTTACAATAAGTGAGATCTGCACGGAGATCTGCACGGGAATCAGGTGTCCTTGTGGTTGTTCTAAGCCTTTCCGCTAGCGCGTTTAATAGAATTTCGGTGTTCTGTTCGGGTGATGAAGGTTGCCGATCCGAATAATAAGACTGTGGATATGGTTGAGATTGTACTGGGTTTGTTGACATAATCTGATCTCCTGGGGTAAATAGGCTTATAAAAGCGTCAAAACTTTGTCTAAAACTCTTAAAAAGAAGAGTAAACGGAGCATTCTACTATAGTGATATCAATAAGTCTAGAGTTAATATGTGTTTTTTATTAATCGTTTGTTTAGACTTATAAATATCACTAATGGAATTCCCCATTGTAAAAGCATATTTCCTACATTTGTTGTAAAAAAATGATGAATATTAAAATTCATTGTTTCCATTTTCAAAAACCAAGCCAGTAAAATGATACCTTGAATAGGAATTGCGAATCGAATAATAAGAACAAAACCTTTTCTTAATTTAAAATCTTTTTCTGAAAACTTGTTTATTTCTTTGGTCAATAGCCATACGCCGAATTTTAACGCGGCAAAGATAATAAACAGCCCGTTAATGATAAGCGCTATACTCCAAACCGTATCTTGATTTTGGAAGAAAGATAAATTTAAAGCGGAAGGAACCCCCAATACAAAAGCTATCAGACAAGCTAAAAAATTAGCTAAGGTTTCTTTCTTCGCTAATCCAATTTTTTTTAAAGTCTGCGCTAAAAGAAACAACATGGATATCATGGATGAAAATGCAGCCATCGTAAAGGCAAGAAAAAATAAACAAGCCGAAAAATACTGAAGAAAAGTATATGGAGATATTCCAAGAAAAAGACGAGGCAAATAAACGAAGGTAAGCCCTAAACTTGTAGATCCTTCTCCTTCCCTTAAAGCTGAGATCCCGTTGAAATCCAGAGAAGTTATAACCGCAAACAAAATCATCCCCATAATGAGAGAGACTAAATTATTTGATATAGCTGTTAGAGAGCCATTTGTCACGACTCCTTCTTTTTTGGGAGCAAATCCTGCGTAGACCAATAAAAGGCCCCATCCTGCACCGGTATCCCAAGCATTCTGAGTTAGGGCTTCTATCCAGGTCTTGGATTCCTTAAATGATTGAATATCTAAAGTAAATAATTTTTTAATGCCCGCTAAAGCTTCGGGGAGGCAAAGAGCCTGTATGAAGATCAAACTAATACATATAAAAAATCCTGGAATAAGAACTTTATTACATAGTTCTATACCTCCGGAAACGCCCTTATTGATAACGAAAAGGGCGCAAAGCAAAACCAGTCCGTGAATTAATAAAGTTTGATATCCGGATGCTGTTTCGGACCATAAAACGGTAAGATTGGGATGACTTAAGAGTTTTCCTTGAACAGCATACACGGAATAGTTGACCCCCCAAGAAACCACAATGGAATAATAAGCAAGAATACCGGTCGTTACTAAAGTGATGAAAGCTCCCATCCAAGCAAATTTTTTTCCTGCCATAGCTGCAATAGCTTGTATAGGAGGAGATTTCGTTAATTTTCCTATCGAAAGTTCGACTATAATCAAGGGAATGGACCAGGTGAATAAAAACAGAACCCAAGCAAGAAGAAAAGACCCATTTCCATTTTGAGCAACCACTCGAGGAAATCGCCAAATGTTACCGGCTCCTACGGCTATTCCCATCATGGATAGGATGAAACCTAGCCTGGAAGAAAATCGTTCTTTAAACATAATATCTAATCATTAAGGGTGGATTAATTTTTTTTGTATTCATTTCCTTGTTAACTACAGAAGTTATAATACAATCGAACCATACGTTTAAGGCCGTTTCCGGCATGTCTATAAAAGTATTTTTAATTTGAGCATTATATTTTTTTTCATAAAATTCTGGATTTAATTCGAAAAATTTAAGAAAAATTACCGGAATGATCCATTTATTGTATAATAAAAATTATAAATGGTTTATAATCCACTTCATTTGTTTATGAGTTTATTTTTACCTGATTCTCATTTAAAAAAATCATCAACTCTCTTTTTGAAAGAAGAGTCCTTTCCATCGGAAAGTGAATGGGCTCGAATCGGTCGAAATTTTTCTTCCTTCCCTAAGATAGCCGATGCTATGAAATCTTCGGCAGATTCAACAAAATTTTCGGTTGTTAATAGAAATAGAAGAATATGTTGTATTTTCGTCGGACTGTTAATATTTCTCGTATTTATGATTGGAGGTGTTTGTTTATCTTCTTTGAGTGTTTTGCCGTTTAACGGACTTGCTCTCGGTTTGGCCCTGTCCGTTCCTTTCATTTTGGGAATAGGAGGGTTATTGATCTTTTTGAGAGCAGCTTATAGAAGGGATGTTTTTACTCATCGTCCTCTCGGAATTAATCCCGGAAGGCCTATTTCCGTATCCAATATTGGAGTAAATATTCAATCACCGTCTACTGATTGCGAATTCAAAGTAAGTCGTTTTTTATGGTACTTGGATTCTTCGGGTTTGGATGAAAACGGAAATGGAATAGTAGGAGCTTATATATGCCCTTCGGGAGAGAGGGCGGATCGATTTTCCGTGGTCTTTTCTGTGACTGTTCTCATGCCTTTTTTCGTACTCGGGGTTATGGTTTACAATTTGTTTCGAAGTTTGATTATCCCTTTCTATATTTTTTACAAAATGATTCAAGAAAGAAAAAGCACTATTGAGGATAAATTTAGGCTTATCGATGTTCCGAGAGAAATTTTAAGATCTTTGTTTAATGTCGTCAAATCTCCCTTTTATGGAATTGGGATGATATTTTCTCTTTTTTATTCTCTTATAGAACCTTATTCCGGAAGAATCTTAACGGGCGCAATAGAAAGAGATTGGAATGACGATGTTTCGTGTGATCGCGGTTATATTTTTTGCGATTATCAGAGTTTGCATCGATGGCAATGGGAAGGCGGAGGAAAGCGTTCTCTATTAGGGCAGAATGCAACATACTTAATGGAATGTTGTCAACCTCGTTTCTTTTTCTTATTCAAACAAGGTCGTGTCGTCAGCGGTTCTCGATCCCTAATGACACAAGCCGAAAATTCCTATCGGAAAGACTATTATGCTTATGTCTGGAATTGCGTTTCGGACTCATCGGACTCATCGGAGTCATCGGAATCATCGGAGATTCAAATGTTTAACGAATAGTATTAGTTTTCGGTTATACTGAGAGACCGATCTTTTAAGTGTGTCGTTCAATTAATGTATAGTAGTTTTATTACGGATATCGTTTCCGTGACTTCGGAAGGTTTCGGAATAGGGTCTTTCGGTAATATCAAAGTGTTTATTCCTGGGGGATTTCCAGGAGACAATCTTGAAGTGTCCATTATTGCCGAACGTAAAAACTATCTTCTGGGAAAAATCGTGAAGATTGTATCGCCTTCCGTTTTAAGAGAAGAAGCTCGTTGTAAGCTTGCGGGAACATGTAACGGCTGTCCTTTGATGGGCTTGGTGTACTCCGAACAGCTTGATCTTAAAAGAAATAGAGTTGTCAGCGCTTTTCGTAAGTTTGCATCTCTTGATATTCATGTTCCTTCTTGTCTTCCCTCACCGGAGCGATTCGAATACAGAAACAAATTGGATTTTTCAATAGACTTCCCTAATCGTAAAATTGGATTTTCCGTTTCAGACGAGAATCGTTTTACGGAAATTCCCTACTGTTTTCTTGAAAAAGGCATTAATAACATTTTGGATTTTTTCAGACAAAACCTATCGCGTTTTCCTCCTTGTTCTCGTTTAATTATCAGGCGAAGTCGTTTTTCGGGACAATATCTTATTTGTTTGGCTACCGATCAAAAAAATACGGAACCTTTTAAATCTCCGGTTGATAAACTTATTAAGGCTTGTCCTTCCGTTTCCGGAGTCGTTCTTAATTGCAGAAAAGATCTTAAAGAGTCGTATTTTTCCTCTCGTTTTTCATTAATTTTCGGTTGTGATTATTTAAAGGAACAATTTTTAGGAAGCGTTTTTAGAATAAGAGCGGGAAATTTTTTTCAGGTAAATCATCTTCAGGCTGAATGTTTGTTTCGGACCGTTTTGGATATGATAGAGGGGCCTAACGTAATCGACGGATTTTGCGGTATAGGAGTTTTAAGCATACTCTTAAAAGACAAATGTCGTAAAGTCATTGGGGTGGAGTGTGTTCCGAGTTCAATAAAATCGGCAAATGAAAATGCGATTTTAAATAAAACGAATCATTGTCTTTTCATATGCGATAAATTGGAGAAAATTTTTCATCGCTTACCGGATTGCGATACAGTCGTATTAAATCCTCCTAGAGCAGGGTGTGAGAAAATATTGATCATGAATTTATTAAAAAAACGACCGAAAAAAATCATTTTCATTTCTTGTCATCCTGAATCTTTGGCTAGAGACTTAAATTTAATGAAAAATGATTATTCAATAAAAAATGTCCTACTATTCGATATGTTTCCTCAAACAATGCATGTTGAGACGGTTGTTGAACTAATTCTTCGAATATAGAGTTTTACATAAATTAGAACTATTGACTATTTTTTTTAACTTGATATGATCTTGTCTTGAATCCTTTTTACGGATTGTTTATGAAGTCATTTTTTTTTAATACTTTATTTACGGATGTTTTAGAAACGGAAGAAATAGGTACGATATCTCTAACGGATTTTTGTTTATTTGAAGCTGGACGTTTGCCGCGTTTTGAATTAAAAGAATCATTTATTGCTTTAGCAACTACCATATTGCTGCTGAACCCGCAGGACAGGGTATTGGTTGTCAAAATAGCTCACCTGTCCTTCGAATACGGTAATTCCGAAAACGATATCGATTTTTTTTCTTATGCAATCTCCGTTTTAAACCAATCTCTATCCTTAACGGAGGAGTCGTTTGAAGTTGAATACTTAAAATATAAGTGTCGTTACGGTATTTACTTGTTTTCTCAAGACCGTTCCTCTTTAGTTTGGGCAGTCGAACATATTTTAAAAGCGGACAGGTTATTGGATAAGTTAAACATACAGTCGCATAGTTTTCTTATTTGCTTTTATCTGGATAAAGGAAAAATACATCTGTCTCTCTATCTTGAATCTCTTGAATTAATTGATCTTAGTGTGGCCGAAACTTCTTTTAATCGAGCCTTAGAATTATGTGACGGCAATGTTTCCGAGATTCATTTTTATATAGGAGAAATGCTGGCTTGTAAGAGCATGCATTTAGGACGAAAATCAATGATGAAAGAAGCATTGAAACATTTTTCCAAGGCTATTTTTTTATCTTTCAGATCTAAAGGAGACTGTGAGGCCGGTTATAAGGAGTATTGGCTTAAATATGCTCTTAACGCTAAACGATTATTTGAAATTACTTGTTCCGAAGAAGATTTCATTCTCGCTGATGAAATTTTAAAAAATTCCTTACAAATTTTTTCAACTTCATCTTTATTACAACTTTCTTGGGGTGAACTTTATTTATATTCCGGTTGGTTGAAAGGAGATTTGAATAGGATTGAAACGGGTTTAGAAAAATTAACTTCTTTTCGAGGAGAGATTGATGACTTTTTAAAATTAAAGTTATCCGGTCTATTGGCTACCGGAATCGGTATGTTAGGACATTTTTTGGAAGATCCCGATTTATTAAGAGAGGGAAGAGTTCGCATTTTATCTCTGTTATCCTCATTTCCCATTAATACCGATTTATTATTTGCCGCTGGTATGACTTATTTGTGTTCCGGTTTATATTTTGACGATGAACGATTTTTTTCTTCTGCCGTAGCTTATTTTTCGGCTTGCGTTGATCTGGAACCACATTTTCTGAAAGCTCGATACGGTCTTTACAAGGCTTATTTTTCTTGGGGGTCTTTTAAGAGAGATCTTCGTCTGCTAGGAAAGTCTTCAGAAATCATTAATTTTATCATTTCCTTAAGACCCGATTGTGCACTTTATCGTATGTTTAAGGGTTGTTCTTTGTTGGCAATCGGAAAATATGATTTCGAATCTGCTTATGCGGAGTTTTATTTTAAAGATGCTGAAAATTGTTTTTTACAAGCTTGGCGAATCGAAAATCGTTTTGAAATTTTATCTTATTGGGGACAATCCTGTCTTTTAATCGGCAAATTGTTGAATGAAGAAGAATTTTATAAGAAAGCGATAAAAATATTGAACTATGCTGAATCCTTATTTCCAAACAAGAATATGATTATGCCTTTCTATCTTGAGGCTCTTTTCGAGTACGGTTATTATTTTTTTAATAAGGAATCGCTATTTCAGGTTGTGGATCTTACGGCCGGTTTATTAAAAAATGATGGTTTTAATGAACTTCTGTGGATGTTTTTAGGAGGAGCTTTGGTAGCTCTGTCTTTTTGTTGTTCGGAGATGGGATATTTGAAAGAAGATGTAGATTCTTTAAGACGAAGTGCCGAGAAATTTCTTATTAAAGCTTTAAATTTAGGCAGTCTTGAGGCTGATTATTGGTTGGCATGCTTATATTCTATAGAAAATTTGTTAGATAAATCCTTATACTACTTGAGAAGGGCTTTGATGAGTGAGGTAACTCCTCCAATGTTTTTCTCTGATAGGAATCTTTATTTGAAAAATCTTAAGGATTCGGAATTGTTTAGGAAATTTTTATCGGAATACGAAGCGTTATCTTATCATGCCGATGAAAAGTTTCGTTCCGATTATTAAAAGGATAAAATTATATGGATTCCAAGACGAGTCATTTGGACGATGAATTGAGCTTTCGATTAGAGAAGGCTTTTAATCATTTATCGCAAGACGTTCATTCTCATGATATAGCCAAAATAGCGACTGAATATAATCCCATAGATCTTGCTTATGCGGTTTCTGGGCTTCCTCCTGTAATGAGATCGATTTTATATAAAAATCTCTCCTGTATGACTTCAAAAGTAGCATTTATCATCAACACGGATTCGGCCTCTCGTTGGGCTATTTTCAGAAAGCTGTCGGATAATGAGATTTGTGCTCTTATCGAACAGATGCCTCCTGATGAAGCGGTTTGGGTGTTAGATGATATTCCCGATAGAAGATATAGGAGAGTTTTAGATTTAATAGACTCTAAAAAGGCTCTCAAAATTAAAGATCTGCAAAAACATAGTCGTAATACGGCCGGAAGGTTGATGACGAATGAATTTTTTGCTTTTTCGATGGAAACCACTATTAAAGAAGTTGCTTCTTCTTTGCGTAATAACCCTGGAATTGATTTAACAAGATTGGTATTCGTTTTGGATTTTAAAGGGGAATTACAGGGAGTAGTTACGGATAGAAGTTTGATTATCAGTGCTCCGGACGTTTTTTTAAGACAAATTATGAGTCAGGTCGAACACAAAGTTCTTCCGGATGCTACGAGAGAAGAAGTAGTTGATTTGGTTGAAAGATATAAGATTGCGGCTCTTCCGGTTGTGGATGAGGAAAATTTTTTGATAGGTGCAATCACGTACGAAGATGTTGTTGAGGCTATTGAAGATATTGCAGACGAAACAATTGCTAAAATGGCAGGGACTGGAGAAGATGTCGGTTATCATAATTACAATGTTTTTCAAAGATTTTTATCCCGAGCTCCTTGGTTGTTGGTAACGTTATTTGCAGGATTGGTTAGCGCTGCGATAATGGCTTATTTTCAACAAATAGCTCCCACTTTGCTTGCTTTAGTCTTATTTTTTATCCCTCTTATTAACGGTATGTCCGGCAATGTGGGAGTTCAATGCAGTACGATTCTCGTAAGAAGTATGGCAACGGGTACTTTGTCTTTAGGTCGACGAAAAGATACGATTTTTAAGGAAATGAGTATTGGATTATTGACTGGGGTCGTTCTCGGGATTTTTTGTGGATTTATTGTTTATATGATGAGTTTTTTGAAAATAGGAATGTTTGCCGGAAATAGCGTTCAATTGGGGATTACCGTTGCATCGGGAATTTTAGGAGCATCTTTGACAGCTACCACTTTAGGGGTTCTTTCTCCCTTTTTCTTCGTTCGCATCGGAGTAGATCCTGCTCTGGCATCCGGCCCGATTGTGACGGCTTTTAACGACATCATGTCAATGACGATCTTTTTTGTGATTACTGCTTTTATTCAGTACCTATTTTTTACTTAACAATCTACCTAAAAAAAGAAAGCATCCTAGGATGCTTTCTTTTTCTTTTTTGTATAAGTCATCTCCATGAGAAGGACCGGATAAAATACAAACCGAATTCCGGTTCGCATTTTTTATTAGTGTTCTCCTAAACATTCTTAGACTGCTTCTTTTCTTTTTTGTATGGCGTAAATGATTAAGGGAAGAATTAAACAAAATAAGAACCCCGATATCAGGGAAATTTCATATTTTATCAATTCATGAGCCTCCATTAACATCTTAGGAGGAAAAAAGCTGATCGTTAGAGCCAAAATACAGCAAAAAGCACCTGTCAATACTAGTACCCACATACCGAAATTACCGCCGGGAATTTTATAAATTCTCTTAGTTTGAGGTTGTTTGTATCGTAGAACGATTCCCGCTAAGAACAAGCAAATGTACATAACCAAATACATTTGCGTACTTAATGCGCTGAGGATCCAGTAAGCTAGGTCCGCACTGCTCAAGCAAATAAAAGCTGCCGTAAATATCGTTACCATTATAGCTTGAAATAGCATCAAATTAACGGGAACGTCGTTTTTATTGACTTTTTGTAAAATCTTTGGTAGGCATCCCGATTTCCCTGTGATATATAAACCTTTAGTTCCGGCAAACATCCAAGCATTCATCTCGCCTAAAGAGCCTGCAATCGTTAAAAAAATAATAATGGGAGTTATCCATTGCAAATTATACTTATTGAAAAACAGAGAAAAGGCATTTATTAAACCCGAAACAAGACTGATTTCGGATTTAGGTATAACGATAGCTATGGAAATAGATCCCAAAACTAAAATTGCCAGTGTACAAAAGGCTCCGAAGAAAACGGCTTTCGGATAACTACGCTTAGGATCTTTCATATCGGAAGCTAGGTTGGCATTAGCTTCCAATCCGCTTAGAGCTAAAAACATACCTGCCAGCAACGCAAGAGAAGAGTAATCATTGAACTTAGGAATAAGGTTTGATGAATCGAAAGAGATTGCTATTGGGTTACCGCCAATAATCCAATACAAAGCCAATGTCACTAATATAATACCGGGAATAATAGTTCCAGCTATTACACAAATGGTACTGAACCTAGCGGAAATCGAAACACCGCGGAAGTTAAAAAAGGTCAATCCCCAAAAACCTACTAAAATAATACTCATCAAATAAATCTTGTTATGAGCAAGACTCGGATTTATGAGATAACTTAAAGAAGCTCCAACAAAAGCCAACATAGCAGGATACCATGTCATGTTATGAAACCATTGCATCCAGATAGCAAAAAACCCCCATTTCGGTCCGAAAGATTCTTTAGCCCACGCATAAATTCCTTGAGGATGCATAGAGGCTAATTCAGCTGAAATCAGAGCATAGGGGATCATAAACCCCAAAACGGCTAATCCGTAATAAAAAAGAGTGGATAAACCCTGAGTTGCCGTTAGAGGTAAGTTTCTTAAACTAATAACAACGGCCAGTGATAACATTGCCAAAGTAAACGTTCCCAACGGCTTGTCTTTTTTATGTTTATGCATATTGTCCTCACGCTATTGTAACATTCTTATTTAAATAAATATCTTGAATCGTTTCCAAGATATCGACTCCTTCTTTAAAAGGTTTTTGGAAAGCTTTTCTTCCTAATATCAATCCCATGCCTCCGGCGCGCTTGTTAATAACAGCTGTTCTTACCGCTTCGGCCAGATCATTTGTTCCGGAAGGACCGCCGGAATTGATTAAACCTATTTTTCCTGCGAACGAACAAAGGACTTGATAACGACATAAGTCTATGGGGTGATTGGAAGAGAGTTCAGTATAGATACGATCATCGGTTTTTCCGAATTTTAATTTTTTAAACCCTTCATTACAAGTAGGTAATTTTTGTTTAACGATATCGGCTCCCAAAGTTGCCCCCAAATGATTTGCTTGTCCGGTTAAATCGGCTGCTGCATGATAATCCGTTTCAGGTTGTGAGAAGTGGTTGTTTCTTAAATAGCACCAAAGAATAGTAGCCATTCCAAGATCTCTGGCTCTGGAAAAAGCTTCGGAAACCATGATAATCTCTTCTCGACTTGTTTCCGATCCGAAATAAATAGTGGCTCCGACAGCAACGGCTCCCAAATTATAAGCCTCTTCAACTTGGGTAAAGAATATTTGATGGTAGGTATTCGGATAAGAAAGAAGCTCGTTGTGATTAAGTTTTACGATAAATGGAATCTTATGTGCATATTTTCTCGATAATAAGCTTAACACTCCATAAGTCGAAGCCACCCCGCTGCAACCGCTTTCGACAGCCAATCTGATTATATTTTCGGGATTGAAGAATTCCGGATTAGCCGCAAATGTTGCCCCTGCCGAATGCTCTACACCTTGGTCGACAGGTAAAATGGACAAATAGCCGGTGTTTTTAAGTCGACCTTGAGAAAAAAGAGACTGTAATGATCTAAGCGTTCTATTATTTCGATCGGATTCCGTGAAAACGGTGTCTAAAAATTGCGGAGAAGGGAGGGTTAAGGATTCTTGACTTATATGACGACAACGATAAGTTAAGAGTTCTTCAGCCTCGTTACCGAGGAGGCGATTTATAATACTAAGTATGGAAGAGTCGGCTGTCATTTCAAAAACTCCGGTTTATATTAAGAAAAATTTACCTCATACTGAGGCATACCGATAATAATTCACAAATTAATTTTTAAACACCTAGGTTATTAAAATATTTTTTCATTATTAAAAATTGGTTGTTTAGTATTTATCTTTTTAACTTTTTGATTTAAAATGGATTTTTACAGGCAATATAATTGGTGATTAATGAATAATTTTGCGGTACTCCCCAATTCTCCGAAGTCTTCGAATATTGGTAATTTGATAACTCGAAGAAACACGTGTCTTAGAATTGCACGGACTTTGCTTGTGATTTCTCTAATCGTAGGCTTGTTTGCTGCGCTTGCCGGAATATTGATGGCACCTTTGCCGCTTTCCATTTGTCTTTGGATTGTATTTTTTTCCGTTTCCCTAGTTGCGCTGTCCTTTTTAATATTTTCTCATTATTTTTCCAATCGTATTCAACATGGATTGGAAAAAAAGATCGAAATGAATGAGCAAACAACAATTGATTACATTGAGCGATGCAACACTCTTAAAAGTCTTCGGGATGACAAAAGCGTTCGGTTTAGGCCACTTAGTATATCTTCTCAAAAAAAAGAAGAACTCAAACGATTTTTCATAAGTGACAATCCTTTGTTGAGTTTTTTCAAAAGACTTCAAAATCTTTCTGAAAAAAAGACTATTAACATTAATGTCAATACAGAATTAGCTAAAATTTTACTGAACATCGGTTTGAGCTTTTCAAAAAGCGAACTCGAGCCTTTAGCGGGCTGGGTGCGTGATTTTTTTCATATTAAAACTAAGGATATTTGCGCTTTGTTACTTGATACGAGTGAAAAAGAGTTAGTAGATTCACAGGGTGTTTTTAGAAATAAAAATTTTTTTGAGATTTATTGTGTTTTTATAGCCTTAATAGAGCTACAAAATGAAGATTCCTTGAATGAAAGCTCGTCAATGGTCTTTTCTAAATTGTTAGCGGAAAGAGCTATTATCAAAGCCGACACTCTTTATAAGTCATTAGGGCTTGAGGATCCTTTCACTCAGTGTGATTCCGGTTGTTTGAATGCAACGGCTGAGGTTATAAATACTTATTTGATAGGAGGGCTTAGTTTTGTCGAGTTGCAACAAGTCAAATTAAATTTAAGAGATAAGTTATTGCGTGAATCCTATTTATTCTCAAATGAAGCAAAATATAAGGCTGTTGTTGAAAAACATCTTCAACAAAACAAACTATTCCATTTATTCATATTGAAATTATTTAAAAGGGATTCGATACATTTGTTTGATTCAATTCCTGATCCTGAAAATGAGGATTCAAGAGGAGCTATTCCCGTTGTACCGTCTACTGAGAGCAGTCTTGAAGAACGAGTCGAAAAAGAACAGGCGTATAACTCAATTTTAGACAAAGGTAATAAATTAGGTGACCTTCCGGTAAGTAACACATTCCAAAAATTAATGCTGTTCAGTTCTGACCGTTCTGCCGTTATAGAAGATTTCTCAAATGCGTTTGTCGAGAGCAGTAGAGTGTTGGCTGTATGTCCTTGTCTTCTGGCTGCCGTACTTCTAAATTCCGACAAACTTCGGAAGTTTTTAATGGAAATGGCTACAATTTTCAACGCAAAATATGTGTCTCTAAGTAGTATCTTGAAATTCTTTGATCACATGCTAAGAGGTTATTATTATTCGGCACAAGTAAGCAATCCCACGGCATTCGAGGAAGGATTGCAATTTGTCGAGGAGCAAACGGGTGTTTCCAAAGAAGAATTGTTGTTATTGATTTTGGAAGGAAAGCTCTTAAAATCAATTTTTGATGAAACTTGCAAATCATCAAAACAAACGAAATAGTTTATTTAAAAATTAAAGGATTAAATGTTATGGCCTTTATGCCTGAAGTTCCTCCAGTTATGAACATATCGATTTCTTCTTCTGACGAAAATTTGCTTGAAGAAGCATCTTTGACTCAGGGAAATAGTCTCAGGACCGATGTTCCCAGAATATTCGAAAAAAAAGCAAGTTCGCTTTTAAATAAGGTTCAATTTGTTTGCGGTATGCTTTTTATAATTCTTGCGGTAATTTTTACGATTATCTCCTCTCTCGGATTGATTGCCGGTCTTCCCGTCGTTGCAGGAGTTTGCATCGGTATTGTGACATTATGCATAGGAGTAATTCTTGTTTTATCACAGATATATTTTAACGGAAAAATAAAGACGGAAAAACAACTGAAGAAAATTGTAAGTTTAACGGAAAGACATCACCAGAATTATCTTGCAATCGATGATCTCAAAACCGCTTTGAAAAAAGCGGTCACACAGATGGATGAGTTGTCGGATGTAACTCCCATTTTCGAATAAATCCGATTCGGAGCCAATAAATTCAAACAGGAATTCATTGTCTCGATCCATTGCTTAAAATTATGGTTTTTTTTCGAAAGGTACGCTACAATCTGTTGCCGTCTTTAATTTTATTTTCTTGATTCAATGATATCGAGACCTCTTATAGAAGTGGAACACATTTTTAAATCGGTTTCAGTTAGAGGCTGTGATACCGTTTTGCTTCAAGACATTTCTTTTTTTGTTAATAAAGGAGACATTTTTGGGATCATAGGTTTCAGCGGATCCGGAAAATCGACGTTATTGCGTTGTCTCAGTGCTTTCACGGAGATAACTTCGGGGACTATTACAATTCAAGGCGGACAAAATTCGTGCGATAGGTCTTCCGTAGGTCATGTTTTTCAGGATTTTCGTCTTTTTTTTTCAAAAAACGTTTTGGATAATGTCGTCTACCCTCTACTCATTTCTAGAAAAATCAGCAAAAAAAACGCCTTGAAAGAGGCTCAAAACCTGCTAGCTGCCGTAGGGTTGGAGCATAAGAAAAACGATTATCCTAGCGCTTTAAGCGGAGGAGAAAAGCAAAAAGTAGCCCTAGCCAGAGCTTTGGTTATGAATCCTTCAGTTTTGGTCTGCGATGAAATTACTTCCGCTCTCGACACACGATCAACCGAAGATATTCTTAATATTCTAATCGAAATGAATAGCGTTTCCGGATTGACCATAGTCTTTGTCAGCCACGAAATGAATGTTGTAAAGAAAATTTGCAATAGAATTATGGTTATGCATCAGGGAAGAAAAATTGAGGAAAAATTCTCCGAAGATTTATTTTTACGGCCCGAGCATGACTTGACTCGAATGTTGATTGGAGGAGTCGAAGATTTTAAAAAATATAATGATTTTTTGACAAAAGACGATACGGAAATTTTAAGGTTAGGTTTTCTCAAAGAAAATGCTTTTCGTCCGATCATAGGAGAATTGCTGAAAAAAATTCCCGTAATTGTTAATATTCTTGCCGGTGATATTGATTTACTGTGTCGTTCTCCTGTCGGTTTTCTCGTCATTGCTTTAACGGGACGGGAGTCGGATCGGATTAATTTTCGTAAATCTCTTGAGAAATTTCACGTTGTCGTTTCAAGTCCGGTTTAAAAAATATGGTATTTTGGAAAGATCTTTCGTTTGCTCTTAGTTTAATTCCCAAAGAATTATTAAAGACACTTTACATGGTAGGTCTATCTTTCGTTTTATCATCAATTATCGGATTCTCTTTGGGTTTGTTTTGTATCATCGCAAATGCAAAAAACGGATATCTCAAAAAGATTAACAGTGGGATCCAATTATTATTGAATTTTTTGAGCTCCGTGCCTTTTTCCGTATTGATTGTTTTTTTATTTCCTCTAACAAGATTAATTGTCGGTACCAGTCTAGGTGCTACCGCTTCCGTCGTGCCTCTAACTATAGGGATGATACCTTTCGTAACAAGGTTAGTTGCGGAAACGTGTTTACCTGTTTATCGTTATTTCAGAGAAGCGGCTTTGTCTCTCGGTTCTTCTTCTTCTCAAACCGTATTCAGAATAGTTCTTCCCGAATGTCTACCTTCTTTGATTGCAGGTCTTAAATCGATTGTAGTTAGCGTAATAGGTTTATCCGCTTTAGCTGGGTTTGTAGGTGGGGGTGGTTTAGGACAACTGATTATGCAATACGGTTATTATCGATTTAATCCGTTTGTAGTCGTCTTGGTCCTGATTGTTACGTTAATTCTGGTAGAAACTACCAATTTTATAGGTAATGTTTTGATGAATCATATTCTTAAAAAACGAGGACTTCTTTAAATGAACCGTAATTTATCCGTTTTTATTTTGCTTTTATGCTTCCTCTGTAGCGGATGCCGAAATAAATCTAAACTTTCGGAAAATATTACCGAGATATCTATAGTGGCTACACCTACTCCTCACGCTTTAATTCTGAAACGGATCAAACCGAAATTGGAAAAAGAAGGAGTATTTTTAAAAATAATCGAAGTAGATGATTATAAAATACCTAATCGATTGGTTGCGGACAAGCAAGTCGATGCCAATTTTTTTCAGCATATTTTATATTTTGAGAATGAATGTCGTGAGTTGAAATATAGCGAATTGGCTATTCTTACACCGGTTCATATAGAGCCGATGGGGATTTATTCCAAGAAAAATAAGTCGTTACAAGACTTTCGGAATGATTCTTGTCCTCTAACCATAGCTGTTCCTATTGATGTGACTAACGAAAAAAGAGCTTTGGATCTTTTGTCGTCGTTGTCTTTAATTCGTTTTAAAGAAGAAAAAGATTCTTTGAATACCGCAACGGCGCGAGATGTTTACGGTAATGAACGTAAGATTACTTTAGTTGAGGTTCCCGCGCCTATGCTCATCCGTAGTCTGAATGACGTCGATTTGGCGGTGATTCCCGGGAATTTTGCTTTGGCTTCCGGTTTGAATCCTAAGCGGGACGCCTTATTTATCGAATCGATTGATTCGCTTAAATACGTTAATATCGTTGTCGTTAGAAGTGAAGATTCGGAAAAGCCCGAGTTTGTTTTATTAAAAAAGTACCTTTCCGATTCTGAAATCAGGGATTTTATTGAAAATGAATTTCAGGGAGCGATCGAAATTTCTAATTTTACCTCGTCTTGACTTTTTTTAAGGAAGATTTATAATGGGTTCTCTTTACTGAGGCACCGAAATTCCAGGTTATTTTCACTTTAGAGGTATGGGTGAGTCGGTTTTTTTCGAAAGATAACAATTCACTGAAACGTGCAAAAAGATCTCTTACGGCAACAACCACTACATCTTTAAAAGACGTTCTTTTTGAAGCGGAGATTCGTTTCAAAAAAATGAAGCGGGAGTCTTCTTTGGAAGTTATGGAAGCATGGGACTTGATTATAAATGAAAAATTTAAAAATATGTCTCGAGCCATAGGGTTTATCGATTCCGTTTTAAAGGTCGTCGTATATAATTCGTCATTCTATAGCTCTCTTAAACAATTTAATCAGAAGATTTTAATGGAACGTTTACGGGCGCGCGTTCCCAGAACAACAGTAACAAGAATAGAATTTTTCTTAGGGTAACTTAAATTTATGAATTCTCAAGATAATCATTATGATGCGTCGGCTATTACCGTTTTGGAGGGGCTACGAGCGGTAAGAGAGCGTCCCGGAATGTACATAGGAGATACCGGTGTTGGAGGATTACATCATTTGGTTTACGAAGTCATTGATAACAGTATCGATGAGGCTATGGCCGGTCATTGTTCGTCCATTGATGTAAAGATTTTAAAAGACGGCGGCATCTCGATAGAGGATGACGGGAGAGGGATTCCCATTGAAATTCATAAAGGGGAGTCTCAAAAAGCGGGTAGGGATGTGTCCGCTTTGGAAGTTGTCTTGACGATTTTGCACGCCGGAGGAAAATTTGATAAGGAGAGTTATAAAGTTTCCGGAGGTTTACACGGAGTAGGGGTTTCTTGTGTCAATGCGTTGTCTTCGACTTTTATTGCTCGAGTTTATAAAAACGGCTTTATTTATGAAATGACCTTCTCGAAAGGAGTTCCGACTAGTGAATTAGAGATTAAGGGCAAAACCGATAAGCGGGGAACTCAAATCGTTTTTTACCCGGATACTAAGATTTTTGCTTCCGTTGATTTCGATCGGAGTATTTTGGTTAAGCGATTTAGAGAATTGGCTTTTTTAAACGGCGGTATTTCGATTGGCTTTCAAGACGAAAGAGATGATTCTTTTGATAAAATCGTTTTTTCTTATGAGGGCGGTTTACGTTCGTTCGTCAATTATCTGAATGAAAACAAGGAGTGTTTATTCAATACTCCGATTTATTTCAAAGGGGTAAAAGAGGGGGATGACGGTCTTGTTGAGTTTGAAGTGGCTATGCAATGGAACGATGGGTATATCGAACTCATCCATTCATACGTCAACAATATTCCCACAAGATCAGGCGGTTCTCATCTGACTGGATTTTCAACAGCTCTTACTAGAGTATTGAATGCCTACATTAAGAATCATAATTTGCTCAAATCGGATAAGATCTCTTTAACCGGAGATGATATGAGAGAAGGATTAACGGTTGTGATTTCCGTTAAGGTTCCTAATCCTCAATTTGAAGGACAAACTAAACAAAAATTAGGGAATAGTGATGTCGGGTCTATAGCTCAACAGGTTACCGGTGAAGGATTAACTGTTTTTTTCGAAGAAAATCCTCAAACCGCCAAAATGATTGTAGATAAAGTCTTGATCGCGGCCCAGGCTAGAGAGGCTGCTAAAAGAGCCAGAGAATTAACTTTAAGAAAAAGTGCATTGGATAGTGCCAGATTGCCGGGGAAGTTGATAGATTGTTTGGAAAAAGACCCAATGAAATGTGAAATCTACATAGTTGAAGGTGATTCTGCAGGTGGGTCGGCTAAGTTAGGAAGAGATCGTAAATTTCAGGCGATACTTCCGATTCGCGGTAAAATTTTAAATGTCGAAAAAGCTCGTTTACAGAAGGTTTTTCAGAATCAGGAAATAGGTTTTATCATAGCCGCTTTAGGTAGCGGTATAGGCCCCGGAAGCTTTAATATCGATAAATTGCGTTACAGAAGAATTATTATTATGACCGACGCAGATGTTGATGGATCTCATATTCGTACTCTTTTGTTAACGTTTTTCTATCGTCATATGCCTGTTTTAATTGAGAGCGGATGTGTGTATATAGCTCAACCTCCATTATATAAAGTCAGTAGGAAAAAAGAATTTCGGTACATTTTATCGGAAAAAGAGATGGATGAATATTTGCTTTCTTTAGGGTCGGGAAATGTTAAGATTGTTCTTACGGATGGACAGGAGTTATCCGGAGAATCCGTAAAAAGTTTGATATCGGCAATTTTAGGAGTTGAAAGTTTTATTTCGGGATTGGAGAAAAAAGCCGTTCCTTTTGAAGAATTCATTGAAGCCGGAAATGAATCCGGAGTTTATCCGATGTATTCCGTTTCTTGGGAAACAAATAAACAACAGAACATTCGTTTTATCTATTCCGATGAGGAACTTGATTTGCTCAAGGAAGAATTTTCTAAAGAAGAAGTTCCCTTTAAGTCCATAGAGCTACATAAGAAGACTTCTTTTGTTGAGCTTAATAAAAATTTGGAAAGTTACGGATTGAAATTATCCGATTATTCGATCGTTTCCAAGCAAGGGTTATTAACCGTAATTACGGAAGATAAGGAAGTTAAAGTATGTCGTTCTCTTAAGGATGCTATAGATTTTCTTCGAATAAACGGAAAAAAAGGCATAGAAGTTCAGCGTTATAAAGGTCTTGGAGAAATGAATGCGGATCAACTCTGGGATACTACTATGAACCCGAATCAACGAACTTTGATTCAGGTTGCGGTAACGGACGGGATGGAAGCCGATCATACGTTTACTATGCTTATGGGCGAGGATGTGCCTCCCCGAAGAAATTTTATTGAAAGTCACGCTTTATCAATTAGAATGAGTAATTTAGATATTTAAGGATTATTATATGTCGTTCGGAAAGGATGAGATCATCTTACCTAGAAATTTGGAAGAAGAAATGAAAGAGAGCTATCTCCGTTATTCAATGTCCGTCATTATTTCCAGGGCTCTTCCGGATGTAAGAGATGGTCTTAAACCCTCTCAGAGAAGAATTCTATATGCTATGAGACAGCTTAATCTATCTCCCGGTAGCAAACACAGAAAATGTGCTAAAATATGCGGAGATACTTCCGGAGACTATCATCCTCACGGTGAAAGCGTCATTTATCCGACTCTCGTTAGGATGGCTCAAGATTGGTCAATGAGGTATCCTCTTGTTGACGGACAAGGTAATTTCGGTTCAATAGACGGAGATCCGCCTGCGGCTATGCGATATACCGAAGCCAGATTGACCGGAGGGTCGCTCCAGTTAATGGAGGACTTAGATAAAGACACAGTGGACATGGTGGCTAATTATGATGAGACTCGTATGGAGCCGACGGTGTTTCCTTCTAAATTTCCTAATCTTTTGTGTAATGGTTCTTCAGGAATCGCAGTGGGTATGGCTACGAATATTCCTCCCCATAACCTGCGTGAACTTGTCGATGCTACTCTTCTGGTTTTAGAGGATCCTGAAACAACTGTTGAAGATATCATGCGTGTAATGCCGGGCCCCGATTTTCCTACCGGAGGAATCATCTGTGGAACCGAAGGTATTCGTTCTACTTATTTGACCGGAAGAGGGAAGCTAAAGGTCAGAGCAAAAATGATTGTTGAAGAAAGTAGCGACAAGTGTAGAGATGCCGTTATCATTACTGAATTACCGTACAACGTCAATAAATCTCGTCTAATCGAACAAATCGCTAATTTGGTTAATGATAAGACTCTCGTCGGTATATCCGACGTTCGTGATGAATCGGATAAAGAAGGCATTCGGGTTGTTATCGAATTAAAAAGAGGAGAGCAATCGGAAATTATTATTAATAGACTGCTGAAATTCACCGATGTTCAGGTGACTTTCGGCGGTAATATGTTGGCTTTGGATAAGAATCTTCCGCGAACCATGGATATCAAACGTATGATATCCTGTTGGATTCGTCATAGAATTGAAATTGTCAGACGTAGGACGAGATACGAACTTAACAAAGCGGAAGCTCGGGCTCATGTTTTACAGGGTTATTTAAAAGCTGTATCGATGTTGGATGAAGTCGTTAAAACGATTAAAGAGAGCGATAATAAAGAGAACGCGAAGATTCGATTGATTGATTTTTTTGAATTTTCAGAAAAACAAGCTCTTGCCATATTAGAGCTTCGGCTTTATCAATTAACCGGACTTGAATTCGAAAAGCTTAGAAAGGAACATCAGGAACTCACTATTAAAATTGTTTATTACAAAGATGTTTTGGCTCAAGAAATCCTTGTAAAAGATATTATTCGCGGAGAATTGACCGATGTTTTGAAGACTCATTCTTCAGTAAGAAGGACTCAAATAGAATTAGCGGAGAGTGATTTAAAGGATATAGAGGACATTATTGTCGATGAGCCTGTAATTATTACCGTATCGAAAGATGATTATGTCAAACGTATGCCGATTAAACTGTTCAAGGAGCAAAAAAGAGGAGGTCAAGGAGTTTCCGGGTTCGACATGAAGAAAGAAACCGACTTCTTAAAGACTGTTTATGTAGCTTCTACGAAAGATTATTTATTGATTTTCACGAATTTAGGTCAGTGTTTTTGGTTAAAAGTATGGCAACTTCCTGAAGGTGAGAGACGTTCTAAAGGGAAATCTTTGGTTAATTTTTTGGAAGGTATTCGTAAAGATGAACGTGTAGCTGCCGTTGTGCGCGTAAAGGATTTTGGAGAAGGAGGTTTTCTTTTCTTGACGACTCGACACGGAGTAGTTAAAAAAGTAGATCTTCAAGCGTTTAGCAATCCTCGTAAAAAAGGTATTCGGGCGCTTGAAATCGACGAAGGTGATGAGTTAATCATGGCGAGAAGGATTCTTAGTCTCGAAGATAAGATCATGTTATTTACTCATATGGGAGCAGCCGTTCGATTCCCTCAAGATAAAGTTAGAGCCATGGGAAGAACAGCTCGAGGGGTAAGAGGGGTTACCTTAAAAGGAGCTGGAGATCGAGTTGTAGGTTGTGAGGTCGTATCCGATGGTCAATCTGTTTTGATTGTTTGTGAAAAGGGATGCGGTAAACGTTCGTTAGTTCAAGGTTTTAGAGAAACGAACAGAGGGGGAGTGGGTGTTCGCTCGATTTTGACAAGTTCGAGAAACGGTAATGTTTTAGGGGCATTGACTGTAACGGATCACGATAGCATTTTGATGATGTCTGCTCATGGACAGGCTATTAGGATCAGCATGAAAGATGTTAGAGTGATGGGGCGATCGACTCAAGGAGTCCGTCTCGTACATTTAAAAGGGGATGATGTTTTGGTTGCTGTTGAAAAATTGTCTGGGATCGGAGAATCCGAAGAAGTTTTGGACCAGGATAGTGAAAAACTATCGGAAGTAAAAGAGAATTGATTAATTCTTATTTATTTTTATAGAGGACGGTGTTCTTGTTTATTTCCATAGAAGGCGGTGAAGGTTCCGGAAAAACTACTTTAGCTCGGAATTTAGTTAGGGAACTGAAAGATATGGGCAAACAAGTTGTCCATACCAGAGAACCTGGAGGCTCTCCTTTAGGCGAAGAGTTGAGGGAGATTCTTTTAAAAAAAGAAGCTTTGGATTTAAATCTTCCTGCTGAACTGCTCTTGTTTTTGTCATCTAGAGCTCAGCATTTGGAGGAGGTTATTCTTCCGGCTTTGCATAGAAAAAATATCGTAATCTGTGAAAGATTCCATGACTCGACCGTTGTGTACCAAGGATATTCTCCTAACGAAAGTATTGTTGAGTTGGATTTCGTCGATTCTTTTTGTAGGCGGTTTTATGATTTCTTTTTTAAAGAAACAAACTGGATGCCCGATATTACTTTTATTTTGGAAATACCTTCATACGAAGGTATTCTACGCAAAAAAAAGCAAAGTCCTCTAGACAAAGTAGAAGTGAGAGGTTCTGAATTTCATAAAAGGGTTGAGAAAGGATTTCAATTAATGAAAGAGAGATATCCGGAAAGAATCAGAGCAATAGATGCTTCTAAACCCGTTCATGAGCTTTCTCAGGAAGTTCTTGAAATTGTTTTTTGTTTTCCCGGTTTTTTGTGTGCTTAAAAATTTATGGAAGTATTCGATCGGCTGATTGCTAATAATGAGTTTCCTCAAGCGGTGGTTCTTCTATCCGAAAGATCTAATTTTGTGGAGTCTAAAGTTCGTCAGATTACTGAAAAAATTCATTATCGTGAAGGCGTCTCTCGTCAATTTATAGCAGATAAGAATCGCCCTGATCTTTACGAATATTTTCCGGAAGGGAAAATATATCTTCATTCTATTGATACTATTCGTAGCATGACTAAAAAAGCTTATGAAAAGCCATTCATCTTCACAACGAAAATATTCGTCATTTATGCTGCTGATAGAATGTCTTTATCCGCTTCTGCTTCTTTGTTAAAAATTTTAGAAGAACCCCCGGCGGATACTCTTTTCATTCTTACTTCAAATAAAAGGAAAAATCTAGCGGAAACGATTTTATCTAGATGCAAAATCTTTTTTCTTTCCGAAGAAACATCCGTTATTGAGAACTTTTTCTCCGAAAAAATTTTATTTTTAAACACGTCAAGATTGTATCTACTCAATGAATTTTTGAATAATAAATCACCCGATAAAAATGAAATTAAGGAAATTCTTAATTCTATTTTGCTTGCTTATAGAGATCGATTCTTATTAGAACACGATATGATTGATTATATGAGTTTTTCTTCTCATAAGGAGAGTATTCGTAAATTACCTTATCTGTCTTTACATAGGGTTTTAGACGTCATAAACAAAGCCTACGAGGCTTTGGAAAAAGGAACCAACAAAAGTTTTTGTCTGGAACGGACTCTATTGGAGTTAGAGCATCTTATTGGTTTAAATGCCGTTTAATTTCCGGACTCGATAACACTTACAAATTTATTGAATAGAATGCCGGGAATTTCGTGTCCCCCATCAAAGGAAATAAATTCACTGGTGATTCCTGGACCTTGTAAAACTTCGCTTAGTTTCTTTGCTGCTTTCCAAGGTAAAATATCATCACGAGTGCCATGCGTTTGAATTATACTTAGTTTCTTCTTAGTCATGGCGTATTGTCGCCACTTGGTTTCTTTTACTAAGGTGCCTGATAATACGAATAAACCGGGAAATTGATGATGAGAGCTTAAGATTACGTCCGTAGAAATCATGGCGCCTTGACTAAAACCGCCTAAAAACGTTCGTTCGTGCGGAAGATTAAGATCTTCAACAAGATTTTTTATGGCTTCCGTGGGTTTAATAAAAAGCTCTTCAGGAAACAATTCGGAAAGCTTTTTATCCGAATGTTGATATTCATCGGTTAAAAGTTGAGAAATACTTAAAGGAAACCAGGCTCTTCCTTCCGAAAATCCTTGAACCGGTTCGATTCCTCTAGGAAAAATCCAAGTAGGCTTGACATCCTTAAAATGACAATAATCGGGAAAAAAAGTTAAATCATTGGCATTCGCTCCGTATCCATGTAATAAAATTATAATAGGGTCTTCGTCATTTCCGGGAGTTTCCATAAATTCTAAACCTCCGATCATTTTTTTAACAAAAGAATGATTTTCCATAATGTACTAGTCCTTGTCTTGATTGTTTAAGATTTTGGTTAAAAACTTATTTTTATAATTTATTTTTATAAATATTTCTATATTAAAATCGAATTTTTATTCTATAAATTTATTTTTTCCGATAAAATATCAAATCTTTTTTAAAACTTAAGAAGACGGTCATTTTTTTGGAAGAAAAACTATCGGAGGCGGCTCTTAAAATGTGTGAAGGGGAAATTGTTATTTTTCCTACCGATACGGTTTACGGTTTAGGGGTTTCATTATATTCGGAAAAAGGTGTGGAGAAAATCTTTTCTCTTAAGAAAAGATCCGAAGATAAGCCTTTGGCAATTTTAATTGCCTGTTTGGATGATTTGGAAGGGATTGTTTCCGAATATTCCGATGATTTTTTAAAATTGTATGAAACATTTTTTCCCGGTCCGTTGACCGTGCTTCTTCCGATGACGGATGCTCTCAAATGTTCTCGTTTTTATTCAAATACTCCTTTTATAGGAGTCAGGAGCCCCGATCATCCTATTCCCTTAGCCCTAATTAAAAAATTGGGACATCCGATTGTAGCAACGTCTGTTAATTATTCAGGGATTTCTCCTGAGAAGGACTTAACGGACATACCCGAAACAATCAAAGAGCAAGCTGCTGTTATTTTTGAAGATGACGAATCCATAAAAGGTGTTCCTTCTACCGTTATTTCCTTAACTCCTCTAAAAATTTTACGAGCGGGAATAATTACGAAACAACAAATAAACTTTGCTCTTTATAGAAAATAATATTTCTTATATCATGTATTGTTTAATTAATTATTATAATAATTTATTATGAATGTTATTAATGGGTTGTCTAGGGCAATTTCTTCAGAATTGGATTCTCGACTTATTCAAAAAGAAAATTGTTCTTTTTTGCGTAATACGATCTCCTTAATAGCGGGAGTAATCCTTTTGCTTCTTGGCATATTGATGCTTATTTCTCCTTTCGTAGGATTGTCAACAACCATTGCCTATATAATGGGAACGGTAATTTTAGTAGTAGGCCTTGCTTTGTCCATTGTATCTCTTGTGAAGATGGACCAAGCGTCTTTTCTTAAAATAACAAGGTTATCTAATTATTCAGATATGTTGGAGCGTGCAATATCCGGTGTTAATTTTGTGAATTCTTCAGGTTTCGGTCCTGATACGAATCCTTTGGCTGCTTCAATATTCCCGAATCTTATGAACCCCACGTGTCAAAGGGATTCCATACTGAATCCTTTTTCTCGAAAACGTGATATGATTCGTATAATATCGATTGTTTTGGGTGTTGTTTGTCTTGCATTGACGGTATTATCCTTTACCCTTCTCCCCCTTTGTTTACCTGTCAGCGGTTATATGACGATAGGAATGATTTCGTTAGGTTTAGGTGTTTTGTTCTTATCAATGGGAATCTATTCTTATAAAGCTAAAATAATGATGGCAAGAGCATATGCTCTCAATATGCAGACCGGTTTAGAAAAACAAGTGATAAGAACCAAAGAAGAAAGAGCTGAGGAAGGAGGAGAAAGGGCTACGGCAGAAGCAAGAGCCTCCGGAGAAATAGAGGCAGCAGAGAAACTTGAAGACATCGTGAGCACCCTAAATAATACGGTTGGCGGTATATATGATGCAACTTCCTTAGCAGTTGAGGCAACAGTTGATGGCGTGTCTAACGCAGCAAGCAGTATAGTTGGCGGTGTATCTAGTGCAGCAAGCAGTATAGTTGGCGGTGTATCTAATGTAGTAACCGGCGCAGGCGGCAGGGTATCTAGTGCAGCAAGCAGTATAGTTGGCGGTGTATCTAGTGCAGCAAGCAGTATAGTTGGCGGTGTATCTAATGTAGTAACCGGCGCAGGCGGCAGGGTATCTAGTGCAGCAAGTAGTGTAGTTGGCGGTGTGTCTAGCGTAGTTGGCGGTATATATGATGCAACTTCTTTAGCAGTTGAGGTAACAGTTGCTGTCGCGTCTAGCGTAGTTGGCGGTATATATGATACAACTTCCTTAGCAGTTGAGGTAACAGTTGCTGTCGCGTCTAACGCAGTAAGCAGTACAGTTGGCGGTGTATCTAATGTAGTAACCGGCACAGTCGGCGGTGTATCTAGTGCAGTAAGCAGTATAGTTGGCGGTGTATCTAGTGCAGCAAGCAGTATAGTTGGCGGTGTATCTAATGTAGTAACCGGCACAGTCGGCGGTGTATCTAGTGCAGTAAGCAGTACAGTTGGCGGTGTATCTAATGTAGTAACCGGCACAGTCGGCGGTGTATCTAGTGCAGTAAGCAGTATAGTTGGCGGTGTATCTAATGTAGTAACCGGCACAGTCGGTGGTATACGCCATGCACCGATACGAGTGATAGCGGAAGGCGGCAGACGACAAAGACGAAGACGACGAAGACGAAGTGCAGCAAGTAGTGTAGTTGGCGGTGTATCTAATGCAGCAAGCAGTGTAGTCGGCAGTGTATCTAATGTGAGTACTATCTTATGTGGTGCAATGGAAACGGTAAATAATACGGTTAGCGGTATATATGATACAACTTCCTTAGCAGTTGAGGCAACAGTTGATGGCGCATCTAACGCAGCAAGTAGTGTGGTTGGCAGTGTGTCTAATGTAGTAACCGGTGCAGTTGGCAGTGTATCTAACGCAGCAAGTAGTGTGGTTGGCAGTGTGTCTAATGCAGCAAGCGGTGCAGTCGGCAGCGTATCTAATGCAGCAAGCAGTGCAGTTGGCAGTGTATCTAACGCAGCAAGTCGTGCAGTTGGCAGCGTATCTAATGCAGCAAGCAGTGCAGTTGGCAGTGTATCTAACGCAGCAA
>JAVXCN010000001.1:0-185429 GCA_036659455.1 Victivallaceae bacterium | reverse complement strand
GTCGTGTAGTTGGCGGTATATCTAATACGGTAAATAATACGGTTGGCAGTATATATGATGCAACTTCCTTAGCAGTTGAGGCAACAGTTGATGGCGCGCCTAACGCAGCAAGTAGTTTAGTTGTTGGTGTATCTAATGTAGTAACCGGCGCAGTCGGCAGTGTATCTAACGCAGCAAGCAGTGTAGTTGGCGGTGTGTCTAGTGCAGCAAGCAGTATAGTTGGCGGTGTATCTAATGTAGTAACCGGTGCAGTTGGCGGTGTGTCTAACGCAGTAATCAGCGCAATCGATGGTATACGCCCTGCACCGATACGAGTGATAGCGGAAGGCGGCAGACGACGAAGACGACGAAGACGATAATAATAGTTGGTTTTGTCTTCATACATTCTCGAAGTCATGCTATGCAATCTCGATTACCATTTATTGGGATCAATTCTGGTTATCCGGATCAGTTTTGGATTTGTGTTTATTAATTCGGAATCGGAAACGGAATTAGCTGAGATGGAAGTAAATAATGCTTCATAGGAAAGCGCTTAACCGGTCATTATTTTAGTAATCATTTTTCTATGCATAATTAATTCATAATATTAATTATATTGTAAATTTAATATTTTAATTCATTTACATAAATTATTTTTTTAGATACACTCCGTTTAGCTTTTGTGTTCCGGTGCAGTTGTATATGACTATTTAGTATTGATAATCGAAGAAGATCGATTAAAGGTGCTGTTTAGATTAAGGGATATCCAAAGCTATAAACGGGATTGACAGCTTATTTCGACCTCAAGATTGCAAAAGGGTCTCTGTCTTTAAGAGTACTTAATATTAATGATTGGTTCGTCGACTTATAATTTTTTCGGTCCTTCTATCAATCCCACATCTTCTGATGTTCTCAGCTTTAGTGAAAGAGAAAGTCTTCATAATGAGGTCTTGAAAATTTCAAAAATTTGGGGTTCCGTAGCTGTTTTCACGGCGATTCTTATAATAACCGGTTTAATTCTTCTTTTCGGAGCTATTTTGATAATAGCCTTTTTATCTTCTGATATTAATGTTTTGACTGATGTTGTGTTTCCGATTATTTTACCTACGATAATAACTCTAATTGTTATAGGTGTTCCTTTAATTATTTTGATTTTAAAAAATCAAAAGAAAAAAAATGCTATTTCTAAACAAATAGCTCAAGCTGAGCTTTCTATGATTAAAGGATTTTATGATCAGAATCCTATAACAAAGCCGGATAAAAGATTGATAGGGGACTTTATAGAGAAAAATGTTTTGATAAGTAACAAAAACAAATTTTATCTTATCGAAACTTTAGAAAATATAAAAAAAGAATTGCCACCTAAAAAACAACGTAAGAAAGAAGATCAAGATTTAATCACAGGTATTGAACGAGCTCAAGAAAATATTAAATTGTCGACACAGGCCAGAAAAAGAAGAGACGATAAAGAAGCCAAAGAGCAAGAGAAAAAGCTCAAGAATAAAAAAACATAAAATATTTTATTCCGCTTCTTTGGTCGTGCCACCTCTTAATGAGCAGATGAAGATAATCAATCCTGTTGATAATACATAAAGAAAATCATTCGAACGGGGGAAGATGTGAAAGATTGCGGGAGATATTATTAAAAGAAAAGCAGGTATAAGATTGAAAAATCTTATAAATCTTAGATGTTCGGAAAAAGATAAACTCGTAAATATTGTAACAACGATTCCTATGATGGATATAAATGTTTGAAATCCCGGCTTCATTATGAATTGATTTGAAAAAAGATTTAAAATGATTCCCGTGACTAAAACGAGAATCAAATTCAAAGGACAAGAGACTCCTTGAAAGGTGTGTTTGATATGTCTTGAAAAAGATTCGTGATTTTGTTCCTCCCATAGGATAGATTTTCTATAAAACTCGGATCCCGAAATAATTTTTCCAACCAAAGATAAAGATATCGATTCTTCTTCTTTTTTTCTTATATATATATAGTTCAAAGATGCTCGCATTTCATCAATTTCCAAAGTTGAGGATAGGAGTGCAAAGAAAGAAGCTATCAAAAACAAGTATGATCCGTATATTACGGAAGCCACTGCCAGTAAGATGCTTAAGGATAGAGTTATCGTAAAAGTCGAAAAGACGATAAGCGGTCTTACGTGCCATCGTCTTTTACTACCGGATACATTAAGGATTAAACTTAAGCAGGATAAAGTAAAGATCCAAGACAAGAAAGAGCCTGAATAGATTCCTATAGAATACCGGGTTATAATTAAAACAATCAGAGAGAAATAAGATTCGACGCATCTTCTTCCGAAACACGATGGATTATAAGAAAGATTATCTGGGATGGTAGGCCCGATATCGAGTTCATAAGGCCTGGAATAAGACGTGTATCTTATCGCGAGCATCATAAATCCGAGAAGGCTGGAATTGGCGAATACGGTAGGATTATATTCGATTGTCGATGAATAAAGGATGAAACATCCGATGAGACTGGAAAAGATATCGAATTTAGAGCTGAAACAAGAGCAACAGGAGCATAAAACTAATAAAAAACCTAAAGTTTTATCAATGACAATGTGATAAACGGAAGTATAACCTAGAGATACCGGAGAAAAAAATAAACAGCAACCGATAGCAACAAGAGATAAATTAATTTTCAGTCTTTTTATAAAAAATTGACGTCTCAAAGCTCGGCATTCTTCTTCTTCATACAAAGACATCGTTAATCCTTATAAAAGGGTGATATTATTCACGATTAGCTTTACACCATGTTTTAATGTGAAGATAAACTTGTTTCTTTAACTCAACAAGAAATAATTTTTTTATTTTTTTATAATCACATTTTTTTTATTACTAAAAAAAAACAGAGAATCAAGAGGATCGAATGAAATCGTCTTTCAGAAAACTTTTTGTAATAACGGCTTCCGTATTCTTTGTTGGATTGTTGGTACTTATGATTCAATGGAAATTAACTTTAATACCTCCAAAAACGAGTTCTCAAATTATAATAAATAAAGATTTCACTATAGGTAATTTGAATTCTAAAATTAATGTCACGGTATTTGAAGAACCGTCTTGCGATAATTGTTTAAAATTTTCTGATGATGTTTTTCCTCGGATTAAAAAACGATTTATCGATACGAATTTAATCTCATATACTTTTATTCCTCTTTCTTTTTTATTTGACTCCGAACCTGCGGTTTTAGCCTCGTTATGCGTTCTTTATTCGAATCCTTCCGTTCCGAATACGAAATTATTTATGAAATATTTTTATAATCTCTTATCTACTGAGAAGACTGAAGGACAAGCATGGGTTACCGATGAAATTCTTATTAAATGTGCTTCCGATCTTGAAATTGATTTCTCTGAATTAATTTCATGTGTCAATTCCAAAAAATATCTAAGTCAATTAAAAGCCAATAATGCTTACGGAGAACGTCTAATGGGAAATAATCTGGCCACTCCCACGGTTTTTATAAACGGTAGGATGATTGAAGATATTTCTTTTGATGAGATCAGTCGAGTGATATATCAATTACAAAAGTCGGAAAAATAATCAATGAGAAAATATTTTTTAATTCTTGCTTGGATAATAAGTTGTTTCGGAACTCTTATAAGTATTTATTTTAGTTACATCCTTAAAATCGAGCCCTGTCTTTTATGTAATTATCAAAGAATATGTCTCTTCCCATTGACGATTATTTTAGGGACAGCATCTTATTATGATTTTTTTGGTATTAAGAAATATGTTTTTCCTTTACCTATAATCGGAACTTTTATAGCCCTATATCAAATCATTCTTCAAGAAATCCCAGGAATGCGTTTGGATATTTGTAGTGCAAACAGTGTATCATGTTCAACTAAAATCTATATTTTAGAGCCCATAACCGTTCCTATGGCGTCTTCGGTTGCTTTTATAGTCATTACATTTTTATTGATTGTATCCGAAAAATCGACGGAATCTAAAATTAGAGCTCATCGGTAACGATTTTTTGTCTGAATATTTTCATTAACTCATTCATGTAATGAAGATTATGAATGGAAGCTAAAGATAATCCATTCAATTCGTATGCTTTAAATAAATGATGAAGATAACCTAAAGAGACCGTTTTACAAGTATGACAACAACATGCAGAATCTATAGGAGAAAGATCTTCCGAATATTTTGACTGTTTAATTTTGATGAAACCCTTTTCTTTAGAGAAAATCATTCCATGGCGAGCAGCTTTTGTTGGATAAGAGCTGTCGAAAGAATCAATACCGGTAGCGATCAAATTTTGAATCGAAAACGGATCTCCAATCCCTAATAAATGACGAGGTTTTTCGGAGGGTAGGTGACTTGTTATAAAAGTAACTATTTCTTCTACGTCCTGTCTGTTTTTTCCGACACTGCCCCCTATAGCAAAACCATCGAAATCGTGATCCGATACAAAACAACACCCTTCTTTTCTTAAAACTTTATTCATTCCTCCATGAACAATACCGTACATGGATTGGCCTTGAATATTTTTTTTATGGGAGTCCAAAGAACGTAATTCCCATCGATATGTTCTTTCACAAGATTGAATCAGCTCCTGTTCTCCAATATGGTAAGGGGGGAGTTCATCGAAGGGAATAATAATATCCGCTCCCAAATCTTTTTGAGAGGCTATCGAGATTTCAGGCGATAATAAGATTTGTCTGCCATCTCGATACGAACGAAATAAAATACCTTCTTCGGATATTTTAACCACTGAGCTCGAAGCTCTTTTTTTTCCGCAACTTTTAATTTCTTCCGCTACCGAACCATACGCGAGACTAAAAGCTTGAAATCCTCCCGAATCCGTTATTAAAGGACGGTTTCTTTTCATAAAACCGTGCAAACCGCCCATTTTTTTTATGACCGAAGTTCCGGGCTGAAGCATAAGATGATAAGTGTTGCAAAACATCAGATCAATATCGGAAGAATCGATAACTCCTTTTAAAGCGGCATTCGTTCCCACCGGTACGAATGTCGGCGTCTCAATAATTCCATGAGAAGTTTCAATAAGACCTAGTCGAGCTCCGGATTTTTTGGAACAATGTAATACAGTGAATTTTAAAACCATATGTTAGCTATTTTTTAATAGGCTGAATATGCAAGAGTACTGAGGATAAACTTGATCCGATTAAAACGGCAATTCCTTTTGCTAAAATACCGACAATTATAAGTGACCAGACATTAGGTACCAATCCGTATAATCCCATATAGGAAAAAATGATGGTGTCTAAAATTTGTGAAGAAAGAAGAGAAAGAGCGGAACGAGCATTAAAGTATTTTCTTTTCCAAGATTTAGTCAAAAAAGAAAAAATCTTAATATCGAAAAATTGGATCAGAAAAAATGTTCCAAGAGAGGCAATCGTCGTTCTTAAGGAAGGCAGTAATAAAAATGAATATTTTTCCTGAGAGCAGTCTGTGTCCGAAGGTATGAACATTAAATGAAGAATAGAAAAAAATAAAAACCCTAAAGGTATGATAAGAGAAATTTTCGTTATTTTACGAGCAGACTCAATATCATAAAATTCTCTTACCATATTAAGACAAGACAAAAATCCTATGACAAAGGCATCACAGGCTGTAATTTCGAGTCCGAATAAATAAATACGTTTAATGATAAAGAGATTCATTAATATTACCAGAAGTATAAGCCAGCCGGTAACCCATTCAAGCCCTTTTTTAATACAGAAACAATTTCCTAGTGCTATAAAGGTTATTTGAAAACAAAATAAAATAAGATTTTTATTAAAAAAAAGATCCTGAAACACAATTTCTCTCACACCTATAGATAATTAAGGACATAAAAATGTCCTATTGTAATAGAGTAGGTGTTTATAACTGCACAAAAATTTATGGCATTAGTTGATCTTCATTGTGATTTATTAAGTTCTCCTCAAGAACCGTTATTCTCCAATCAAGGTGTTAGGTCCGGTATTCGATGTTCACCGGAACAAATAAGAAAAGGGAGAATTTGTTTTCAAATATGCGCCGTATTTTCCGAAACAAAGAAAGGATCTTATAAAGAATCTTTTATTCAACACGAATTATTTAGAAAATTACCCGAGAAAACATGCGGACGAATGGAAATATTCGATGGTTCTCAGCAGCTTTCTTTTGAACGTACTCTTATAAAAGAATCTATTGAAAATGCTTCCTGTTTATTAGAAGAGGATGAACCGTTGGATTTACTTGAGGACCGGCTCAAGTTTTTTTTAAGTAATAATGGACTGGCTTATGTTGGGCTAGTGTGGAATTCAGCTAATAGATTTGGTGGCGGAACTTTAACAAAACAAGGATTGACTTCTGACGGAAAATATTTGTTGGATCTTCTTAATCATTATCGAATTCCCGTTGATTTGAGTCATGCATGCGACTCTCTGGTTGATGATGTTTTGGATTATTTGAATAATAAAGCGACTCGAATTCAGCCTCTCGCCAGTCATTCCAATTTTAGGGAAATCGTACGGGTAAAAAGAAATTTATTAACTCATCATGCTAAGGAAATCGTTCGTCAAGGAGGAGTTCTAGGGTTGAATTTCGTTAAAAGGTTTTTGGGAAAAACATTCGAATCCGGACTATTTGCTCACATGGATTTTGCTATACAAAATGATTTTATTTCTTCTATTTGTATTGGATCCGATTTTTTCTTTTCTTTTCCCAGTGAAGACAAATTTTTTGAAGATTGTAATAATTCTTCTCATTTGATTAATCTCGATAAATTATTGACTGGTTCTTACGGAAATTTTCGTGATTCGGTGCTTTCAAAGACAGCTTTTGAGTTTCTATCAAAAACGGTAGCAACGTAATATCTTAGGTCCGGCATTAACTGTTAATGCAACATAATATACATTATCAGACGTTTAATTAATTGCCCCTAAGCACTCTTAAATCCCCCATCAGAATGCTCTTTCAAGAAGTGATGTGCAGAGAGAGAGAAAATTATAAGAAACTCATTGAGTGGATGGCTTAATTCCTCATAAGCTTGCAGCTGTCAAAGCAGCTACTTATTCATGATTTTCTTTCTATCTCTTTGCTTCTCCTTGTCGTCTTATCTCATGATTTTCTTGCTGTAGTTCATTATTTAATGTTATTAAATCATTACGTTCTTCCAGCAGTTTATCATATGCTCGTTGTAGAACGGCTTGTGTTTGCCTTATATCATCGCGTTCTTGTCGTAAAAAGGTTTGTACTTGCCTTAGAGCATCGCGTTCTTGTCGTAGAGGGGTTTGTGCTTGCCTTAGAGCCTCGCGTTCTTGTTGTATAAGGATCTGCGCTTGTCTTAGCTCATCGCATTCTTGTCTTAAAGCATCGCGTTCTTGTTGTAAAAAGGTTTGTACTTGCCTTAGAGCATCGCGTTCTTGTTGTAGAGGGGTTTGTGCTTGCCTTAGCTCATCGCATTCTTGTCTTAAAGCATCGCGTTCTTGTCGTAGAGGGGTTTGTGCTTGTCTTATATCATCGCGTTCTTGTTGTATAAGGATCTGCGCTTGTCTTAGCTCATCGCATTCTTGTCTTAAAGCATCGCGTTCTTGTTGTAAAAAGGTTTGTACTTGCCTTAGAGCCTCGCGTTCTTGTATTAAAGCCTCGCGTTCTTGTCTTAGCTCATCACATTCTTGTCTTAGAGTATTATGTTCGAGCCGTAATTGTTTTTTTACTTTTGAGCTTATAATGAATAATAATAAACAAAGACCTGCAACGACTAAAACAATGCCGATAGCTATTAACGTGAGAGGGCACATACCTGTAGCAGCAAGACACATAACAATTGCTCCGAGTGCTATTAATAACCCTCCACCTATCGTCATAAGAGATACACGATTGGTTTTAAACCATGTTTTTACGCCATGGCATGAACTGCTCGATGATTGCTGTACCGGTGCAGAAACCGGAGTAACGTTTGAAATAGACATATAATCTCCTAAAAATAAAAACATTATATACAAAAAAAAACTTTTTTAAATAGAATTAATAATAAGATTCTTAATCTTTATTAAGATTTTTTATTCTGTAGTAACCGGCGCAGTCGGCGGTGTGTCGCCGGAAATCAGTGCGAATGCTTCAATGAACTTGCGATGTTCCTCTTCGAGTCCTTCCCCGTCCCTAACCATTTCTCTTTGCAAAGCCTTGAACTGAGCAAGCTGTTGACTGGAAATGATGACCGCTTTCCATCTTCTATCGGTACTCCTAAGGCAACGCCTAACGCACCTCCTAAGGTAGAGAAACTCTACTAGTACCAACGGAAGATTGAATGTTAATGATTTATGATATTACTTTTGCTTTAAAAAGTAACGGATTTATGGGAGACGTTCCTCTCCTAACAAATTCATCGGCTTAAGGTTATCTTCTCGAATGGGTTAATTAAGAAATATTTATTGAAAAAATTAGGAGTCGGTCATTATCCGATTCCGTTTGCCGGAATCCTTAACATCACTAAGGCTTTTCAATTCATGACGGATAGGTGTTCCTTTAATTATTTTGATTTTAAAAAATCAAATTTCATTTAATGTCGATGGATTTCTTCAATGAACGCGCGATCTTCCTTTTTGAAAAGAGTTGTCTTTCTTACGCCGGAAACACCGAGAATCGAAACTATCTCGCTCTTATTTAGATGAAAAGAGGCGCCTTTGAATATCGATTTGTTCTTCCACGACATGGTTTTTTAATACAAGAACGCAACCTTTTGTACTAAAGCCACGCAACCCTTCGTACTAAAGCATCGCATTCCTGTTGTAAAAAGGTTTGTACTTTCCTTAAAGCATCGCGTTCTTGTATTAAAGCATCGCGTTCTTGTATTAAAGCCTCGCGTTCTTGTTGTAGAGTATCGCGTTCTTGTCTTAGCTCATCGCGTTCTTGTCTTATCCGTAGAAAATCGGATTCTCCTTCCCCTTCCAATTGTTTTTTTACTTTTGTTAAGCTTATAGTGAATAACAATAAACAAAGACCTAGAACGACTAAAACAATGCCTACTGCTATTAACGCGGGAGGGCATATACCTGTAGCAGCAAGACATATAACAATTGCTCCGAGTGCTGTTAATAAAACTCCAGCTATCGTCATAAGAGATACACGATTGGTTTTAAACCATGTTTTTACGTCATTGCATGAACTGCTCGATGATTGCTGTACCGGTGCAGAAACCGGAATAACATTTGAAATAGACATATAATCTCCTAAAAATAAAGATATTATATATGAAAAAAACTTTTTTTAAATAAAAATGATAAATCGAAGTTCAAACTTCTCGTATTCAATAACAAAGTATTTTACTAAAACGCTTCGAAAGCGTCCATTTTCGACTTAATCTTTCGAACAATATCTTCGTAACTTAAAGATTCTTTGTTTTTTTCATACACTTTTTCTATCGTATAATTTGTAATAATAAAAATTTTATCGGACAATAAGACGGCATCTCTAAAATCATGAGTAATGAATAGAATTCCCATCTCGGATTCATTAACTAATGATTTGATATAAGAATAAAGACTCTCTCTAGTAAAAACATCCAAGGAAGAAAACGGTTCGTCCAATAATATCAAATTTTTTTCTTGAATTAGAGTTCCGGCTAATGCTACCCTTTGTTTTAATCCTCCGGATAGTTCTTCCGGATAAAAATTTGCAAATTCTTCTATTTCAAGTTTTTTAAATAAATTTTGTGCTCGTAATTTTAACTTCCGACACGAGCCCGACCTTATCTTCTTTTTTTCGCCTAATTCTTTAAAAAGGAACATATTTTCCCAAGAAGTTCTCCAAGGAAGAAGAAGATCATCTTGTTTCATATAAGCAGCATATTCATGAAATTTTTTTGTCCCGTCACCCAAGCGGATAACACCTGAGTCAGGTTTAATGATTCCGGAAATCAGTTTGAAAAGAGTTGTCTTTCCTACGCCGGAAACACCGAGAATCGAAACTATCTCACTCTTATTTAGATGAAAAGAGGCGCCTTTGAATATCGATTTGTTCTTCCACGAAAAACAAAGTTCCGAGACATGGAGCACAACAAATACCGTTAAATCAAATAAATCAAAAAAAATGTGCGGCTACCAAGACTTGAACTTGGGACCTCGACATTATCAGTGTCGCGCTCTAACCAACTGAGCTATAGCCGCAAAGATGGAGACTAGGAGATTCGAACTCCTGACCTTCTGAATGCAAATCAGACGCTCTACCAACTAAGCTAAGTCCCCTTTGAAAGTTGCCTAAAGCATATATTAACAAAGCGTTTTAGTAAAACACTTTGTTATTGAATCCGAACGGAATTTCGATGTATTATATACGAATTTAGCTTGCGGGAACTATTGTTTGAAGCTCGCGATCCTTGTGTAGATGGTTATTTCGTCAGCTGTTGCGGGACTAAAAACAAATATTAGGTCTTTCGGAGAACATTCTAAGGCATTTGCTAAAGCGTAGATATTTTCTATCCAGTTCTTTCCCTTCGCTCAACCGATCCAACGTATTTTCAACGTAAAGCAATTCTTACGGGTGTGCATTTTCTGTTATGAGCCTGAACCATATTTCTCCTTGAAATAGATCGGGCTAAGTGTTTGTTACTCAGCAATCTATACGCTATGGGTGTGACTTTAAAACCCATAGTGTGTATGATTGTTTCTTGTTACTTTGAAAATTATTACAAACAACACTAAAAAATAACTAAAGTTAATGAATACATCCAAAGATTTGGACTACTTTAAAAACTTTACTTTGGATAGTAGTAGCAATTTTTGTTTTACCAATCTTAGTAGAAGATGCTAAGTCAGCAGGAGGCGTGTGTTTATGAGAACAAGTATATTTGTGGTTTTATTAGTGATGAGTTTGACGGCTTGTAATAATGACACCAATCAATACGACAGTGGGTATGAAGCTGCTTGGGATGGAAAAAAAGAGCCTTCTTCCATTTGGTCTACTAAAAATCAGAGGAACGGATATCAGGACGGTATTGCTGATGCCCATATGTATGATGAGGGATATTACGATGGCAAGAATAAACATAAACCGAAATATTTTAATGATGTATTCTACATGGATGGATTTAAAGACGGGAAGAAGCAAAGGCTTTAGGATGAATTTAGTAAATACGATAAAACCAGAAAATACGCATTTGGATAAAACACCAAAAACGTATACAATACTCCCGTTTGCGGGATGATTGAAACCTATAAAGGAAAAACATGATCAAAAGATGTCTTATTTTAACTCTTGCAGCCTTAGCCCCTTCGCTTTTGCCTGCTGCTACATATATTGGGAACTACAACACAAATCAGTATGACTCAAATTCCGTTAATAACCCTTATGGAAGATATGGAAGCAAGTATTCATCAGAAAGCATCAACAATCCATATGGAAGATATGGAAGCAAATATAGTAGTACTTCGGTAGCAAATCCTTACGCTACAGATGCGCCAAAGCTTTATGACCAGAATGGCAATTACAGGGGAAAGCTAAGCGCAAATAAGTATGATCCTGATTCTGTATCCAATCCATATGGAAGATATGGAAGCAAGTATTCATCAGAAAGCATCAACAATCCATATGGAAGATATGGAAGCAAGTATTCATCAGAAAGCATCAACAATCCATATGGTGCTGGAAGTCCATATTCATCTGATGTAATCAGCATATATGGCGAGTAAAAAAACACTCCCGTTTATGGGAAATTATCCAAACATTAATGGTGTAACAATGAAAAAGATTATATTCACGATTTTATCGGTGAGCTTGGTTGTAACGTCTTTCGGATATGCTGTATCCCAAGAAGACAAATTCCAAGAAAAAGCAATGATAATCCTAATCCATTTTTAGTTTTTGTTTACGTTAACCTGACAGCCTCTTTTGGGCATCCTGAATTTACCATGGTTTATCACAATCAAAGAAAATGCATGGTTGAAAAATTTGGAAATGCGATGGCAAATGAAATCGAACGAATTGCGACTCAAAAGACAATGAAGATTTATAAAGCCATGAATCAGCTTAGTGAGTCTGAAGACAAGATGAAAACAACATTCAATTTTCTTTTCGTTGAAGATGGAATCATTGGAGAAGATGCTGAGTTTGGAGCAGATTATTGGGAAAAGTTCTTTAACAAAAAAGATAGCTAAGGAAAAACAATTTCAGATGTAATCATACCTTTAGTTATTCGTTGCAATCATTGTTATTGCTGTTATGTGCCGCAAAAAAGATGGTCAGGATATTAAATCAAACGATAACAACATAATTGAAGTTAAGGAAAAAGGTCGGATCAAAAAAGCATTAACGTGGTTTTGGTCTTATAGAGAAATGAGGAGCATGATTGGAGCTTGTGTAGTTATATACTTTGCTTCCCTCATGCTAACCTCAAAGATAGAAATTAAAATGGCTCACGACGTTAATGGAAATATAAGAATAAATCATGATTTTTCTGGAAATATGCATAAGCCAATAAATCTTCAGATTTCAGACCCAGGATATCCTATAAAGGTAGATGTTAAAAACAAATAGGTCAATTTATCGGTCTACCAGTTTTAAGCTCTTCTTTCCTTTTAGGAAATGGGGCTTCTCTTTCTTCCTCTAAAGCATCCACGACTTTAGCAAAGGCTTCTTCTGCTAAAGATGCTAATGTAAGGCCAGGAGTCCAATACACAGCGTTTTTGATGCGCTCAATGACATCTTCAGAGATTTGAACAGTAATTCGTTGTTTTCTTGAAGATTTCTGCCTTATTTTAGGAGCTTGCTTTTCTTCTTCAAGGACAGCTACGGAAGTTCCATTATTCTCTGTTGTTTGGAATAGACCATCTAATGGGTTCTCTCCAATCGTTTGCCTTTTTGCCATATTTACTTCCCTTTTCTACGTTTAATAATTTCAGTGGCTAAACTACGATAATCTGTAGCCCCAGAACTTTTGGAGTCATAAATCGTAATAGGCTTTCCAAAAGAAGGAGCTTCAGCTAGTTTCACGCTTTCTCTTATCGTTGTTTCATATACCTGGCCGTTAAATCGCTTTCGTAAGTCAGCAATAATATCCTGTGAGAGCCTCGTACGCTTATTCACTCTACAAGGAAGAATGCCATCAATCTCAAGTGTAGGATTCAGCCTATCTTTTACAGTATTGATAGTATGAAGCAATTGAGCTAATCCTTGTACAGCCATAATATGCGTCTCTAGAGGAACAAGAACCTTGTGAGCTGCCGTCAACGCATTTAGTGACATAATCCCAAGCGTTGGAGGGCAGTCAATAAGGACATAATCCCAAGGCTTGTCTTTGAGACTAGCTAAATTTCTTTTTAGAATAGTCTCTGCTCCTACTTCTCCAGCAAGAGCCTTATCCGCACTAACCAACCAAGGAGATGAGACTATGATGTCTAACCCATCAACCCCTGTTTTGCATACAATATCTAAAATACTCCCATTTTCTGTAAATAAGGTAAATAGTCCCTTTGATGGATTTCTGAATCCAAGCCAGCTAGATGCCGAACCTTGAGGGTCAATATCTATAAGAAGAACTCTTTGTTTTTTTTCAGCAAGAGCGCTCCCAAGATTTACGAGCGCTCCCAAGATTTACGGCTGTCGTTGTTTTAGCTGTCGTTGTTTTAGCCGATCCACCCTTTTGATTCAAAATAGCCAGAATTTCCATAATCGTATCCTTTACCTAAAATACTTCCCTTTATGGTATATATTGTATTTTAACCGTTATCCATAATCTTTTTTATTAACCTATAGACCAAGCCGACTAAGCCATACAAAATCCAAAAGCCGAATACGAACCAAAGTCCACACCAAACAATTGAAAAAAGATAAATGTAAGTCCCTAAACTGATCCCTGAGTAATAAAAAATCGTTGGAAGAATGTTGTAGCCTATCAAAGCAAAGAACAATCCACCAAAAACCCCTATAACTTGTGCTACTATTCTTATCGTTCCAGTTAATTTCATTCTTCTTCCTCTTTTGGCTAACAATTTCTATTGCCGTAATTCCACCTTTACAGCAATCGAATCATTATTTGTCATTTGAGCTGCCTTTGTGACTCCCCTCATCAAAATGAGATTTAATGGCTGCACCAGTGGCATACCATTTTCTTCCCAGCTTCTTTCCTTTGAGTTCTCCTTCAGACAGCATCTTTCTTACAGTCTTTTCTGTAACACCCAGTATTTTAGCTAATCCAGCAACGTCATAAAGAGTGTCGTCGTCTATCTTCGTACTCATGGGTTATGTCCTTCTCTTCCTTTAAATAATTACGTAACGTTCAGCACCTGACTTGATGCGTTCATGGTTGTGAAAATAAATCATAGTCGTCTTTGGGTCAGAATGTCTTGCCATAGCCTGAGCTTGAATTAATGATGCTCCATTCTTAATGCTTAGGCTAACGGCTGTATGTCTTAATGAGTGAGCTGTGATCCTAGAATCATCAATATCAATCCTTCGCAGAGTCTCTTTGATAATCCAGCTAATCGTTCTTTCTTTCAGAGGCTCTCCATTCGTTCTATTAGATGTGCTAGAAAATAAAGGGTCTGTCTCGGATAAAGCTCCACGACTAGCAAGATACTTACGCAAAGGTCTTAAAGTCTCATCCACAAGCAAAACAAAGTCATCTTTGGAATCTCTTCCCTTTCCTTGGATTTGTAAAATAGCCTCGCCACTTTCTTGACGAAGATCGCCTACAGTGGCTCTAGAAATTTCAACTGTTCTTAAACCTGTTCGTACAAGTAGGTTGAAAAGAGCATAATACAGCAAACAATTGAAAACGGTTGGAGCCGTAGCATGCTTGAGATGTGGATTGAATCTGACCTCTATAAACGTCAAGGAAAGGCAATAACCAACTTTAAGAACACCCTTCCATCTACTCAATCAGATTTGGCAGAGCAAACCATAAAAGACCCATACAACTTTTCCTTTTTAGCTTTGGATAAAAAATATAGGGAAAGGGAACTTGAACAGGGACTTATGGATCACCTCCAAAAGTTCCTAATAGAACTAGGAGATGGATTCGCATTTGTAGGTAGACAATTTTGCATAGAAGTAGAGGGGGAAGATCACAAGATTGACCTGCTGTTTTATCACCTTAAACTTAGATGCTATTTTGTAATTGAGCTAAAAGCAACAGCGTTTGACCCTAGAGATACTGGACAAATGAATTTCTATCTATCGGCAGTTGATGAGCCAGACTGTCGACGGAAATGCTTTATGATCGCTGCTTAAGCCAACTAGCTAGAGAAGCTTTTGGAGACGTTGTAAAATTCTCCGTGTACACTCGCGAAGAATTGAAAGAACGGAAACGGGAAGAAGAAGCACGAACTTTCATTCCTATTCCTGATGATATGAAGATCTCTAATATTCTGTTTTCTCCGTTTGCTCAACGAAGACGCGAGGAATAAGCAACAAGCTTAAAACAATTCTTTAACCGAATCTCTTATGTTTCAAAATGGACGAGAAGCCATACCATGTTTTCTTGTCTGTATTGAATTAACTGGGGTATGGATGTGTTTTTTCTCACTCATTTTTAGCCTGATCGTTTAACCACAGTCTTTAAAATACATTTATGATAAATAAACGGAGATTCACACAAAAAAGGAAAAGGACGAGAGAATGAACGAAAAAGAACAAAGCTGGACATGTTGGATAACGGGAACCCCCGGTCCTTCACGTTCTTTCGGATTAGGTGCCGGAGGACGAACATACGACCGTAATTTCAAGGAAAAACGTCTTTTGCTTTTCAAGGCAAGAAACGGAACGTACGTTTCAGGAGGAAAACTCTCCGAGCCTTTCGTGTTTTTCGTGTTTTCGGAACAAACCCCTCTCGAAATGTCTCTTCTTTTCTCTCCTAAAAACACAAGGTCGGATGCCATGTTATTACGACGTTTTTAGGAAAACCTTTTTCCAATTCGTGGCTTTGCTTTTTGATGGTTCTTTCATTAACTTGAAGGATGAAATGAATTTGGGATAATCAACGCTATCTTTGCTCTCATTATCTTTGTAAACAACGAAAAGTTGATATAATTTATTGCCGGCCGAGATAAGCTCTCCTTTAAAAAAAATCTCTTCGTTTTTAACCCAGAACTCCAGAGCTTTAAACCCTTGATTTTCTTTTGCTTTCATAAGAAGAATTTGAGATTCAGGCAGCGCAGAAAGCATTCCGGAAAAACCTTCCTGAAGATTGATTTCCGGCGAAGACATATCGATTTGATTGGGATATTCCCATACTGAAACGACATAAACGGCGTCTTCATTCAGTTCGCTGACATAAGTATCATAAGTGATGGTTAAATTCGATTGAGGAATTTCTATAGTTTGTTTGGAATGAGCGGGAATCGTAGGAAGATCTATTGCGAATCCTTCGTCCTTGAATTTAAACGATTTCCATTCTTTTTCGCTTGTTTTGGAACCAATGGTAGAACGTTCACTCGTTTTCTTTTCCAGGATTAATTCTTTAGCTTTAACGATTCCCTTGCCGTATTCGGTAGCAAGACCGTTTGACGATGTCATAGCTAAACCTAAAAAAATGATCTTTATGAAACTTCTTCTACAGAGAGAGAGCATAAATTAAATCCAAAAAAAATAAATCAACTTATTAGTAATATAACAATAATATAAATTATTTTAATAACAGGATTATTAAAATAATTATAATCTAACATTAGTCATGTCGTTGTCATACTTGTAATCCGTAGTTCCATTTTTAAACTTTTATAAAAAAAATCTTGTTGATAATCATATTATCAGGAATATTGTCACTTTTTCACATAGTGGTATGAAATGTCTTCTTCTGAAGACAAGCAGTTTTTTGGAAAGGTTCTCGGAATTATTCCTGCTAGATGGGGAAGTTCACGTTTTCCCGGAAAGCCTTTAAGTTTGATTGCCGGAGTACCTTTAATTCAAAGAACCTATGAACAAGCCGTACGATCTAAGAAGTTAGATGACCTAATTGTAGCTACCGATGACGATAAAATTTATGATTGCGTTATTTCTTTCGGCGGTAAGTGCGTGATGACCGAAATGGAGCATCCGACGGGAAGTTGTCGCGTTGCTGAAGTTGCGGAGAAGTATTGCCTTGAAGCTCAGATCATTGTCAACATTCAGGGGGACGAGCCTTGTTTAGAGCCGGGGTCGATTGACGCTTTAGTGGAATTTATGCTTGATGATGAGCGGACTGATGTTATAACCCCCGTTTTTTTGACTTCCGATTCCGAAAAAGTTTTTTCGATGAAAAGGGCCAAATGCGTTCTCGATTCCTTGGGGAATATTGTATACTTCAGTCGTCAGTCCATTCCGAGTTTAAAACGAGATAATGACTTTTTTTATTACGTCCATTGTGGAGTATATTGTTTCAGAAAGACGTTTTTGGTTTCGGTTTGTAAAAAACCGAGAACCGACTTATCGATAGTCGAAGATTTGGAACAGTTGTCGTTTTTGGAGTACGGAGGAAAAGTCCGTGCATTAATCGTAAACGGCGAATCCCCTGCCGTAGACTATCCCGAAGATATTGAAATTATAGAAAAATTGTTATTGTATTGATGTTTTAGCAGAGCCTTATGCTTGATGTTACACCCGTGCTTCCTCTGCCCATCGTGTTTTTGACTTCCAATTCCTACAAGATCTTTTGAAGAAATAAATGACCGGGAGAAAAACACGTCCATACCCTAGTTAATTCAATGACGGAAATGATCGGTTTATTTAAAGGCGGGTCAGCCGATGCGTTATCGATTCTTCAGAAAAGTATACTTCAGTCATCAGTTCATTCTGGGTTTAAAACGAGATAATGACTTTTTTTATTACATCCATTATGGGATATTGTTTCAGTAAGACATTTTTGGTTTCGATTTGTAAACAACCGAGTACCGATTTATTGATAGTCAAAGATTTGGAACGGTTATCGTTTTTGGAGCGGTCCGTGCATTAATCGTAATTGTAAACGACGAATCCCCTGCCGTAGACTATCCCGAAGATATTGAAATTATAGAGAAATTGTGATCATGTCGTTTAAGTGCATCTTTGTAACAGGAGGCGTTATCTCTTCATTAGGGAAGGGATTAACGGGAGCCGCATTATCCTTACTTATCGAAAAGAGCGGCATAGTTACCGCAATGTTAAAATTGGATCCCTATCTTAATGTCGATCCGGGTACGATGAATCCGTTTGAACACGGAGAAGTATACGTGACGGATGACGGTATGGAAACCGACTTGGATCTGGGACATTATCACCGATTTACTTCAGGTAAGCTGTCTAAAAATTCTGTGGCTACATCAGGACAGATATACGATAAGGTATTGAAAAAAGAACGTCGTGGAGATTATTTAGGAGCCACCGTTCAAGTTATTCCTCATATTACGAATGAAATTAAGGAACGCATTCGGCTTTGTGCCTCAAATACCGGTGCTCAAGTTGTTATAGTCGAAATAGGCGGTACGGCTGGGGATATAGAATCCTTACCTTTTCTCGAAGCCATCAGACAATTTTGTTATGAAAACCCTTCGAACTGCTTAAAACTTCACATGACTTACGTCCCTTATTTAAAAGCGGCCGGAGAAGTAAAATCGAAGCCCACACAACATTCGGTACAAACCTTACGCAGTATTGGAATTATTCCCGATGCCATTCTTTGTCGTTCCGAAATACCTTTATCGTTAGATATCAAAGCTAAAATCAGTTTATTTTGCAGCGTTCCCATAAAAGCCGTTTTTGACATACCCGACGTTACCGATACGGTTTATGAACTTCCGATTCTTTTGCACGACAGACAATTGGACGATTTTGTTCTTTCGGGATTGGGATTAAACTCTAAGACGGATATAGATCTTTCGGACTGGAAACGATTGGTATATAATACAAAACACCCGAAACAAAAACTCACTATAGGAATAGTCGGAAAGTATCTTCAACATAAAGATGCTTATAAATCCGTTTTCGAAGCGCTTATTCACGCCGGACTGTCTTTAAATACCTTAGTTGAAATTTGTCCTGTCGATGCAGATTCTTTCGAATATGAAACTTCTTTGATAGGTTGCGACGGTTGTTTGATTCCCGGAGGATTTGGTGTCAGAGGTTGGAAAGGAAAAGTCGAAGCTGCTCGTTATTGTCGTGAGCAATCGCTTCCCTGCTTCGGGATTTGTTTAGGTCTTCAGATCATGGTAATTGAGTTTGCTTTGAATGTTCTTGGGTTGGAGGGAGCTAATTCTACGGAAAACGATCCTGAAACGGCTCATCCGGTTATTTGTCTATTGGATTCCCAACAGGAGATCCTGGACAAAGGAGGATCTATGAGATTGGGTTCATTCCCCTGCCGATTAAAAGAAAATTCAAAAGTTTTCGAAGCTTACGGTCAGTCAATAATTCATGAAAGACATAGGCATCGTTATGAAATCAACAATCGATATATCACAGAAATGCAGAGTAAGGGGTTAGCGGTTACGGGAGTTTATGAACAAGAGAATCTTTGTGAAATCATAGAGAATCAAAACCATCCTTGGATGATTGGAGTTCAGTTTCATCCGGAATTCAAGTCTAAACCGATCACTCCGCACCCTCTTTTTTATAGTTTTATAGAGGCCGTTTTGAATAAAAAGGGTGTTTCGTCTTTATCGGAGGTTTCCCATAACGAACGATAATTTTCTTTGTATTGATTACGGTTTGAAACGCTGGGGATTAGCTTATGCCGATAAGAACCTCTCCCTATCGCTTCCCTTAGATCCTTATATGTTTACGACACAACAAAAGGCTTTGGATTTTCTTGGAGAAATGATTAAGAGGTACGGCATCGGTTGTATTGTCTTAGGTAATCCGATAAAGATGAACGGTACCCAAGGAACTCTTTGCGAAGATGTTCGAAGATGGAGTGACCTTATTGAAAATTCATTAAACACGAAAGTTGTTTTGTGGGATGAAAGATTATCTACGGCTCAAGCCGAAAGAATTTTAAAAGATGAGCATAAATTAACAAGAAAAAAAAGGATTAATAAAACCGATTCCTTATCGGCGGTTGTTATTCTGGATAGTTTTCTTGAAAACAAAAATTTCTAAAGGATATGTATGCAAACAGGCTGTTTTCAACCTTCTCCTTGTATTTTAGTTATTTTCGGAGCCACTGGAGATCTAACTTCTCGTAAATTAATTCCTGCTTTATACAACTTAAATAAAAGCGGAAAACTTCCCTCTTCTTTCGCCTGCGTGGCTTTTGCCAGACGAGATAAGACTGATGAGATTTTCAAGGAAGAGCTTTCGGAATCCTTAGCTAAAACTTCTTCGAAAGAAATTGATTTCAAAGCATGGAACGATTTAAAAAACCGTATTTTTTATCATCGGTCTTCTTTTGACGATCCCTCCGGATATATAGGTCTGAAAATTTTTCTGGAAAAACTGGATATTACCGAAAAAACTAAAGGGAATCGTATCTTTTATTTCTCTACTCCCCCTAAATATTTTCCCGAAATCATTAAGAATTTAAAAGATCATAATTTGATTTATGATTCGGAAAAAGAAAAAAATAAATGGTCTCGTATAGTTGTCGAAAAACCTTTCGGAAGAGATTTACAAACAGCTAAGGAACTTCAACGTAATATCAACGACAATATAAAAGAATCGGAAATTTATAGAATAGATCATTATCTAGGTAAGGAAACCGTTCAAAATATTTTAACGTTAAGATTTTCCAATATGATTTTCGAATCCTTTTGGAATCATCATTTCATCGATCACGTGGAAATTACGGTGAGTGAGTCAATAGGCATAGGAACTCGAGGCAATCTATTTGAGGAAGCCGGTATTTTGAAAGACATGATACAGAATCACATGATGCAGTTATTGTCTCTAACGGCGATGGAACCGCCGTCCGGATTGGAATCGGAAAGTATAAAAAAACAAAAAGTTTCGGTTTTGAATGCCATAAAACCGATTGTCGAGAAAGACTCTTTTCCGGTAGTTCGAGGGCAATACGCATCCGGATCTGTAAACGGGATCTCAGTTAAGGGCTATAGAGAAGAAAATGATGTATCCCCCAGCTCTATCGTAGAAACATATGCCGCTCTTAAACTTGAAATAGACAATCCCAGATGGAAGAATGTGCCTTTTTATTTAAGATCGGGAAAACGATTAAACTCCAAGCGTTCCGAAATAGCCATATTCTTTAAAAAAGCCCCATATAATCTTTTTCCGAACCAGAAAAGCTGTCCTCAAAACGATCTTTTTATTATCAGGGTGCAACCCGATGAAGGAGCAGCTCTCCAAATCTATTGTAAAATTCCCGGTACGACGAATCTTTTAAAGCCCGTACGAATGGACTTCCGCTATGACGGGTATTTTGAAATTACTGCTCCGGAAGCCTATGAGAAATTATTATATGACTGTATGTGCGGAGACAGAACTTTATTCACGGGACAAGAAGAAGTTATGGCTTCATGGAAACTGTTTACTCCAGTGATAGAGCGTTGGCAGAACGACACGTCCGATACCAAAGATTTTCCGAATTACGCTGCGGGAAGTTCCGGTCCTAAAGAAGCAGATCAATTGATTAATAGAGACGAACGGTGCTGGTTGCCCTTATAGTCATGATAGGCATGGACACTTTTGTCGGTGCATCTTCTCTGTTGTTGTGAGCAACTCATCGTACGTAAGGATAAGAGATACCTCATCTAAACCAAGAAATACATAAGATTAGAAGCCTAACAACAGAACCACGGAAAAAAAAATTATGGCAACCGTTCAAAATATAAATTCTTATTCAATTCAGGAATCTTAAAAAAAATGCTTCCGGTATCATCTCGGTTTTATTTTTCGAAAGGTTAAAATTTATGGTCAGATTCGTAAACTTTGATGAAAAAAATAAAATCTTTCTAACCGACGACTATACCGAATTCCTACATTTAACGGCTGCTGATTGGATTACTGAAGCTCGTTATTCCTGTAATGATAAAAATTCCTTTTTCGTTGCTTTATCCGGAGGAAGAACTCCTTTGGAAATTTTCAAAAATATTGTTAAAGAAAAAGAATTTTTACCCCCTCCGGAAAAAATTTTCTTATTTTGGAGCGACGAAAGGAATGTTCCTGACGATCATTCCGATAGTAACTATGGGAATGCCATGAATGAATTGTCGAATCTTAATATTCCTGAGAATAATATCTTTCGAATGAATATGCAAGACACCCCCGAACAATCGGCCATTGCTTATAATGAGATCATAAAGCGAAAAGTTCCCGATCGAACTTTCGATTTAGTGATGTTAGGTATAGGAACTGACGGACACATTGCTTCTTTATTCCCCGGTACGAAAGCTTTGGAAGAAAGAGAAAAAGATGTCGTAGCTAATTTCGTACCTTTCTTAAATACTGAAAGGATTACATTAACGCTTCCTTGCATAACCCGAGCTCGTCAAGTCGTCATTTATGTTTCCGGCGCCGATAAAAAAGATATTTTGAAGCGTCTTTTTGAAAAAACTATAACCGAACCCGAAAATGTTGTATTGCCTGCAAAGTTATTAAACCATTCACATTCACCCGTTAAATGGTTTATCAATAAGGATGCTTATGATACCAATACCCTCTCAATTTTCGAATAAGTCGGAGTAATTATGACCGTATTTATTTTTATAGGAGCTCCGGGTTCCGGAAAAGGCACTCAAGCTGAGAGACTATCCGAAAAGTTATCCATTCCGGAGATTAGCTCCGGCCATCTTTTACGAGCTCATATTTCTTCCGGCACCGATATAGGTAAGCAGGCGGAATTTTTAATCAGCCAAGGACAATTAGTACCGGATGATTTGGTTATTCAAATGGTATTTGAACGTATTCAAGAAGAGGATTGTCATAACGGCTATATTTTGGATGGTTTCCCCAGAACGATTGCTCAAGCTGAAGTTCTTTTTAATTATATTAAAAACACGGGATTTATCTGCCGAGTCATTTATTTAAATCTTCCTGAAAGCGAGATTGTTCATCGGATTTTATCAAGGATTTCGTGTTCGGAGTGTAAGTCCTCATTTTCCGTTAACGTCGGAAACATTGAAGAAGAAATAAAATTATGCCCTAAATGCGGTGCTCCCCTTATCATAAGACAAGATGACAATGAGATATCCGTTAAGCAGCGAATAACCGTTTATTTTCATAATACACTTCCCTTATTAGAATATTTTAAGAAATTTTGCGAAGTGGAAGAAATTAATGCTTTAGGAAGTCGAGAAGAAGTCTTTAACAGAATTCGATATTAGTTTAATCGTTAACATGCGTTAAAAATAGACATATAATATCTACTTAACATGATAAAGTAATTTAAAATTATTAACAATAATAAATTTATTTAAAATAAATAATCAAATTGTAAGATTTAAATTACGATTAAGTCTTGTTTAAAGGAAGGTATGCTGCTAACGGCTGCTAAAGGTAGCTCAAGCGTTTCGGAGAAAGCTAAATATAATATACTTCCAAAAGAGGACGAGCATCCTAGTGTTCTTAAAGAGTTGCTATAGGCACCATGTCGCATCCCTCGATAGAATAGAATACAGGTGACGATACAAGGTCCTAGAATGGGGATTAAATTTAAATATCCGATATGTTGAAAATTAGATATCGACAAGCCTCCTCGAAACATGGCATAGCATTCACCGGAGATACAAGACTTACAACAACGATCATAACGAAAAATATGAACTGAATATTTAATAAGAACAGCGATTATGGTTGTGCACAACGCAATAAAAGTGAAAACGGTTGTCAAGACTGAGTTTAACGGAAACAGAAGTATATCCCCAATGGCGCAAATTACAAACATTCTTTGGTTCATATCTTGGATGGAATAACAGACGCTGCTAAGACAACTAATCATTAATTAGTACCGGTTATATACACGACATAAAATAATTCACCATTATAATAGAAACTGATTTTATATACATCTAATAATAAAAATGATCTGCTTTTATCAATTTTAAATCTTTTTTGAAAATTTTTTATTGAAAGAGACTTTTTGTTTCAACACCATAAAAACAATCGCTTTAATAGAGTTCCTATGCGTGTTGTTGTCCCAACATTTTGTTATTCGCTTCCGTAATAAGAGAATTTATAAGCGTACAAGATTGACGAACTATTGAGTCTTTAGCTGAGGTTTTATATAAAGCGATCGATAAAAATAAAGTCAATGATAAGAGTAAAGCGCCGCCTCCGATGGATCCTAGTGCGATAAGAGCCGTTATCATTGTAGGCCCTCCAGCTACTCCTGATAGCACCAAACACCCTAGAATGACAAGTGCTAACATAGCAACTAAAGCAACTGTCGTAACAGTTCCGGCAGCCACCTTCATTCGGCTGATTGCGGTTATTTTTTTCTCAATAAGGATAGCGTCGCGGACAATAAACATATCGTTAGCCAATTGAACGGCATCACCGCCGTTAGATTCGGCAACCGATATTTGATGGACCAGCTCACTAAGAACTTTCGTACGTTTAACGGACTCTTTTAATTTAATTCCCTGGTGGCAAGTCCAAATTGCGGTAGATACGAATAAACATAACAGAATAACGGCAATCAAAATCAATACGATAATTACTTTCCATTTGTCGGACTCACGACTACCACTCGAAGGAGCGGTGGTCAGAGGTCTTATACAATATAAACATAACAAACAATTCCAAAAATCATTGCCGGAATAATTGCTATAAACTACATCCACCTTTTGATAAACGGGGACGCCGTTGACGTAGCTTGTTGTAAAAACCGTTTTCGGTAGTCTTGCTCTACTCTCATAATGACGTTCCAACACTTCTTCCCGGTCGCTTTGTGTCTTTATATAAAGTTTCGGGAATTGCTGTCCTAGTTTGAAATGATCATAAAGTCTCTTGCCGTCGCTTATTGATTCCTGTGTTTGTAAGCTGGGAATGGTAGTACAAAAATTAAAAACATTTTGAATGTCTTGAGACAGAGAAATATCGCTGACATCCGAAAGGGCATTAGCAGCCGTCATGCAAGCAGCGTAAACAAGTGAATCATTATAACTAGTAATCATAAAAAATATTTAAAATAATTTATTATAACTTAAATTATAACATTTATCTTAAATAAAAATAATTGATTTGTTAAATTGATTTGTTAAAAAGTTAAAATAACTTAATAGAAGTTCATTATTGTTGATTATAAATCAGGAAATCCCAATTTTTTGAAAGCAGCCGGAATCGAAGAATACAAATCCAGAATCTTATGAGTAAAAGGATGAGTGAACGACAGGCGCAAAGCATGTAAAGCAATTCTTTTCATAGGGCTACCGTATGCTCCATAAAGACGATCACCTATAATCGGGTGCCCCATGGCTTGGCAATGTACTCTAATTTGATGTTTTCTGCCTGTTTCAAGAGAGAATAGTAAGTAGGAAAAATTATCGGAGCGTTTGACCGTTTTATAGTGGGAAACGGCCAGTTTGCCGTCTTTCGGATACCGAGTCAATGACATCTTATATAAAGATTGCTCCTTAATATAACAGGAAAAAGTCCCCTCGTCTTTTTCAACGTTCCCTTCAGTAACGGCAATATATTCTCTGACTATGTCATGTTGCTCGAAAACGGTATCGAATTTTCTCTCCGAATCGATACCTTTAGCGAAAATCATTATTCCTGAGGTACCTTTGTCTATCCGGTGCACCGGATAAAGATGAGGCGTATTGAGATAACGTTTTAAAAATCCCAGAGCATGACTTTCTTTACCGGCTGCGGGGACACTTAGCATACCTGCAGGTTTATCTATAGCCACCAATCGGTTGTCTTCATAAAGAATACGCATACCCGCAAACTTTCTGTGCTGAGTTGCGGTTTGTGATAGAAGTTCGATTGAAGCATCCGAAGAACAATGATCTCCCGGTTTTTTAATCACTTCTCCGTTTACGAGAACCCTACCCAATTTAATCCAAGATCGAAGAGACGATATGGAAGAGTCAGGATAGTGCGTCTGTAGAAGCGCAAGCAAAGTCGGAGTCGTTTCCATAAAAAAAACCTAAAAAATAAGTAATTTAAATGAAAACTCATTTGATTTGAATATTTTTTTAAAAATCATTTTAAAAAAAACATTTTTTAAATAAATGATTATTAAAAATTAATTTTGATTTTATTTGAAAATGAATTCAAAAGTTTAATCTAAATTTTAAAGAAAAAACGATTGAATTTTATTTTAAATGACCGATTTCGGAAACGAAAATCGGTTAACCATAGGAATCCATATGATCAAAAACACAAAAAAAAACAAAAAAGGAGACACTACGACAGAGAAAAGATATCTTCGAGCCGAACTCCGACAACTCGAAAAAAACATAGAAACTTACATTTCTCTTAGAGGAACATTACCGGAATATCCCGTTTCAGGAAATCTAGTTTTCGACGGCACACATAAAATCACGGGGATATCGGAAGCAAAAGCAGATAATGAAATTGTTAATTTCAAACAAGTCAAAAACGCCATAGATGATGATCTGGAAGGGAAATTTATATTTAAGGAATCCGCCGAAACGGAAGGTCCCTTATCTCTAATATCAGGTAAAATATTCGGAGTCGGTGAAGGAATTGAAAATTTCGATGCCGTTACTTTATCACAACTGAATCACCTCAATACCGTTCTTATTGCTTCTTCCGGAAATTCCTCTTCGAACCCAATCTCTTCTTCATTAAATTTCAACGGAAATTACACGATAAAAAATATAGCGGCTGCCTTAGAATCCGATGATCCGATCAATTTGAAAGTGCTTAATGAATTGCTCGAGGGAAAAAAGGGCCTTTACTTATCTCTTTCCGATAAAAAGTTAAATACGAATATCGAGATGAATAATCATAAAATCATAGATTTGGCGGATCCTGAAAAAGACGAGGATGCTGTCAATCTTAGAACCGTACGTAGTTTATTTATCGATTATATTTCCTATTCCGGAAACAATAAAAACTCACCTATCGAAGGCAACAGAATTTTAAAACAAGGAAGACGCTTAACGGGATTAAAAGATCCGATAACGAACTCCGATGCCATCAATCGTCGATTTGTCAATGAATCTCTCCAAAAAAGAAAAGAGGAATTTCTTTTAAAAACAGGAGGAATTTTCCATAAAATTCTTGATATGAACAACCAAGGAATAGTTAATGTCGGAAAAGGAGTTACCGATGGAGATGGAGTTATCTTGCAGCAAATTATAGATGAACTGCCTTTTCTCGTTCCTTTAACCGGAACGAAAAAAAATTCCGTTTTGAATTCTTCCCTAGTCTTTAATCATTTTTCAACGATAAAAAATTTCAGGGACGCCAAAGATCAATCCGAGATTGTATCTCGTAAAGTTTTTAACAAAATGTGTTCGGATTACTTCAATGATTTTTGCATTAGAAGAGATCGATCCGTATCCGAAGGCGATTTCGATTTGAACGAGAAAATATGTTCGAATCTTCCTTCAAATTCTCAAGAACAGGAAGATATGATTTCCGTCGAACGATTGAACGTTCTCCTTGATGAGGAAAAAAAACTCTATGTAACCGTCAACGGTTTTTCTCTGAAAGGCAATATGAATCTTAATGATCATAAAATCATTAATCTTAGAGATCCCATTAACGAAAAAGGTTTGATTAACATACGAACACTAAAAAAACTTCTGCTTCAGGAATCAAAAAAACTACTAAACAAACAAGGAGGAGTCTTTGAAGGGGCTTTAGACCTAAATAATAATAAAATAGTTAATCTGGGAGAGCCTTCCGGTGATAACGATATCGTTAATTTAAAATTCGTTAAAGAACGACTGAATATGGAATTTCCGAAAAAAAAAATTTTTTCGGGTTCTTTGATTTTCGACAGTAATCATACCGTTACCGGATTTAGAAGTCCCCAAGAAGATAACGACATTACCCACTTGGAAACGTTCCATGAAATTTTTGCAAACGTTGTCATTCCGGGTAAATCTCCTCTTACAATAAATCTTGTCTTCGACGGTATTCATAAGATCAAAACCAATTTATCGCCTGTTTTCGATCAAGATGCCGTTAATTTAAAAAGTTTAAACCAAATCCTATCGGAAACTTTTATCGGAAAATTACCTATAAAAGGCGGAGCATTAAAATCCGATTTAGATGTCGATTTGCAAAACATACGCTTTATGAACAACCCGGCTTCGGAAACTGACGCGATTAATCTTAAATACTTTAATGAAGAGTTAACAAAGTATGTTTCCATAAAAGGAACTCTTAAAAATCCCGTAAAAGGAAAGTTTAGTTTTAAAGAAGGTTATTTTATTAAAAATTTGATGCAAGCTTCGGAAGAGTCGGATTTGGCGACAATGGAAAACCTGAAAAAATTATCCTTTTTCCTAATAAAAAACGAAAATTCCGAAAATCGAGTTGTTATAGGTTCGGATATCGTCATTAAAGGTTCAAATACAACAACAGGTCTACCTGAACCGAAACATGAAGGAGACGCCATCAATTTGAAGTTTTTAAACGATTATCTGACAAACACTTTTCAAAATACCCCTCTCGAACGCGTTAATATGTCGGATCATAGGATAATCAATCTGTCCGATCCGGTTAATAACTTTGACGGCGTTAATTTAAAAACCTTAAAACTTCTAGGAAACGAATATCTTTCGGTTTCCGGAACGACAGCGGAAAATCCTATTAGCGGTCGTTTAAAATTCGACAATATTCATACGGTATCATTTTCTTCATTAGGACAAAGAGCAAAAGATGCCGTTAATTTAAAAAGTCTTTCGGAAGCCCTAAAGGACAATATATTAAAAAAAAGTTCTTCCGAAATCATTTTAGAAGGAGATCTGGTATTCAATGAAACAACGACCATTACGAATTTAGGAAAGCATGCATCCGATTACGATCTTATCAATCTTGAGGAGACCGACAAAATCATATCCGATTATTCAGGTCTCTTTCTTCCTCTGACCGGAGGAAGCATTAACAACGAGCTGCACATGCAGGGAAAACGTGTTTACGGCATGGCTTTTAGAAACAATATTTCCTTGGCCGAAGATACGGAAGCACTGTCTTTGCAGACATTAAAAAATCATTGCGAAAAAACTTTTCTGAAGACTGCCGGAGTCACCGAAAATCTTATTTCCCAAGATTTATCGTTTAATCATACGAATACGGTATCGGGAATAAGGAATGCAACCGTCAATACCGAAGTCGTCAATTTGGAACAAACCGAGAAACTGTTCGAGGAACGATTATCCTTATCGGGAACGACGATGAACAAGCCTTTTACAAGCAATATAACGTTAAATGGGTCCGGGATATTGGATGGACTAAAAGATCCCATTAACGACGGAGATATTCTTACTTTAGGTTTTGTCGGAAAAGCTTTTGAAGATCTCAAAAAAACGGAAGCCTGCATTCCGTTATCCGGAGGAATAATCGATTATTCGTTAAACATGAATGGGTTTTCTTTCTTAAATCTTCCGAAACCGACGGAATTTAATGAAGCATTGAGATTAAGCAGTATGAATGAAAGGTGTTCGGATCTGTTACTTTTAAATAAGATTGCTTCGAAACCTATTTCTTCGCATTTGACGTTCGATGACAGGGCCGGAATTAAAAATATAGGAGATCCGGTACTTCCCGGAGATGGCGTAAACTTAAGAAGTCTAAAAAGGATTCTTTCTTCCTTAACAAAACATTGGATCTTAAAGGAAGCTCCCAAATTTCTATCATCCATTACAATTTCGAAGGGGAAATCAAAAAATCTGATAGCAGTCGATTTAACGAACGATTCATCGGCAATCAACTACGGAGATCTCAAAACATTCGGAGAGCAATATCTGTCATTGAAAGGCAATGACGAATCTCATCCTTTTCAAGGAAATATGACTTTTGACAATAAATATACGATAACGTCTTTAGGAGATGCCGTTGAAGACAACGAGATAATCAATCTCAAAACAACCAGAATGATGATTATCCAAGAAAGTTCATCAACGGTTTCCCGATTAAATCCCGTCGTTTTGGGCAATTTAAGTTTAAGCGGTCATAGAATGAGAAATATAAGTAATCCGAACACTGAAGATCACGTCATCAATCTTTTATCCTTTATCGAACTGACGGATAATTATAAATCCGAGAATTTAATGGTTTCGAACAATGATAACGTTATCACGGGACAGATTGATTTCCGGGGACATAAGCTATCCGATATCACAACCTCATCCGAGAATCATATATTGAATTTACGAAGCTTATCCGAATTGATTAATGAAAAAAAAGCATCCAAAATTCTTGCAAACATCGACAATATCATTCAATGCACTATGGATTTACAGAGACATCCTATTCGAAATATCGAAGATCCGGCTTTACCTAACGACATCGTCAATAAAAGAACTTTGATTAAAAAAATCACGGATTCTAAGAACGAATTATTCAATCCTCAAGAAGATGTTCTTGAATCTACACTGGACTTGGGTATGAACCGAATAATGGGTCTCGGAAATGCCGTTGATGACGGAGATGCCGTAAATTTAAACATTTTAAGAGAAACCGTTTATTCAAAAGTCGGTTTTTCCAATTGGGCCGTTCATGTCTTCAAAGGAGATATATCTTTGGACGATAATTCGAGACTGATCGGTTTTTCGGATGCCGTCGATGATGGAGATGCCGTAAAATCAGGTCAAGCTCTCAAATACATAGAAAAAGAGTGCACAAAATATCTATCGAAAAACTCTCCCGTTATAAAAGCCGATGTAGACATGGGACAAACAATTATTTCCAATTTATCGAATCCCGTTAAAATCGATGACGGTTTGAACTTAGACGCCGTAAATACCTATCTCAAAGACTATGTTAAAAACGACGGAATGATGATTGAATTATCGACCGACCTTACATTCAATATTGAAGGTCGATTAAAACAAATTCGTAATCCCGAAAATGACGGAGATGCAGTTAACTTAAAATTCGCTCGTTTATATTTAAATGAATCGTCAAAAAAAGGAATATCAAGAATCGGAGATTCCATAAATTTTCTGAATGCTTCCGGGCATCGGATCTTCAATCTCGGAAAACCGGAAGAAGATTCGGAACTTTTGAATTTAGCTATGCTGAACGAAGAGAAGGAACTTCTGAACGATTTTTATATTTCGGAAAACGTTACGTCTTTCGATCATGACGTCGATATGGGAGGATATGCCATAATTGACTTAGCGGATCCTCAACAAGACGACGATGCCCTAAATATGGGGACTTTAAATAAAGAAACCGAAAAATATATCCGTAATACGACTACAACTACAACAATAAAAAAAGGAAATTTATCATTCGATAACGGATATAGATTACGTTCTTCTCTTGTCAAATCGGATTATTCGGTCCTTTCATTAAAAAATCTCAAATCATTACTTGAGAATTACGTCAAAATGTCCAAAGTTTCTCGAAACGAGAACATAGGAGAGATTCTTGCCGGTGATATTCGAATGAATAATCGGCGAATAACAAACGTCTCTTCTTCCGGAATAGTCGATTCTTTAGTTCCCTTTTCGGAATCGATAGAAGCCCTAACGCAAATACCGGTATTATTCGGCGAAGACGAAAATACTTCCGTTTGGGAATCGGGAAACCATATCGTATGGTCGAAAAAAGCTCAAAACTCCCCTGCCGATAGATTTTTTACGATTTCGGAAGACGGAACATCCCTACAACCGTTATTCCCGGGAATTTATCTCATTAACGTATCGGCTCGCATTACGACGGGAGATACCGTTACGGAATTAATAAGCTTCGAACAACAAAATTTATCCGTATTGTCTTCATTTTCTTGCCGTGACAATCACGTAGTGACTTTGCAAGCAGTCATTTCAATAAGTCCGAACTCTTCAAAAGTCTTCAAACTGAAAAATGCTCACGCAAATTCCTGTTCTTATACATCTTTGAAGTGGAGCATCGTTAGGATGTGCGAAGTTAAACGTTAAGGTCATACAGGATTAAAATTTAATAATAAAATTAAGGTGTTATGAAAGAAAAAACAAACATTCGAAAAAAAACGAATCCGTTATCCGGGACCGGTTTCGAAGACGTGCCTCTTTATCTCTCATTCGGAGGAACTCCGGAAGGTATTAACGTCACGGGAAATATAGTCTTTAACGGTTTGTCTACGATCACTGATATAGGTTCTCCGGTAAATGACGAAGATGCGATTTCATTGAAGGAATTCAACAAAAAACTTAATGAACGAAAAAGTTTTTATTTAAAAAATAATGAAACAACGATGATTCCCGGACTATCCATGAACAGTCACCCGTTGTTTTCTTATAAAACAGCCGACACACATTCCGAGCCGATTATTTTATCTCAATTAAACGAGACAATAGACGGTTACCTATCTTTAAACGCGGGAGAGATTGAAACCGTTTTCGGTAATCTCATTTTCGACGGTAAGGCCACGATTAAAAATACTTCTCCTCCTTTGGAAAACGGAGATCTCGTTACGGTAAAAGATTTAAAAAATAAATTAACGGAAATATCTGCGCATTTCATTTCAAAAAATGCACCTCTCATGCGAGAGCATTTAAGTCTCGAAAACCACTCCGTTCTTTCCCTCGAAGATCCTTCCGAAGATTATGACGGAGTCAATCGCCGATACTTTGAAAAAATGTCGGCAAACTATCCGAAACAGTCTGATAATACAAAAATGTTTATCGGTGATCTATATTTAGATAAACACTCCGTCATTAAGAACATTCCGGACAGTCAAGTGCCTTCCGACGCTCTTAGTATGAGAGAAACTTCGGAGCTCATTCGAAACTCGGACGACAAAGACCTTATGATACACAAAAAAGGAGGAATCATTACCGGAAAAATAGACATGGGGAATAATTCAATCATTAATCTTAAAGATCCTATAAACGATAATGATTTACTCACGGTAAATACTCTCAAAAAGATTCTGATTCCTTATATTTCTACGGAAGGTAACGGAGTTTTCAATCCCGTAACCGGAGATCTTATTTTCAACAATAAGAAAATCAAGAATATCAAACCTTCTTCTTTAGAATCCGAAGCAATAAATTACGGAGAAGTCAAAGAAACGATAAAGGTGAAACAACAAGATTACTTATCTAACGAAAATACGGTTTTGGAAAACTCTCTTAATATGAAAACACATCGTATTTCTCGATTGGGAGAACCTCAAGAAAAAACGGATGCAATCACTCTCGGTTTTTTAAACAAGACAATTAAAACCTATCTTACTCGATTTCTAGGACATAAAAATAATCTTCCGATGGAAGGAAATATTCAAGGTTCTTCATTTTCCGTTATAAACCTAGCTGATGCCGTTGAAAATACGGAAGGAGTTAATTTAGAGACTTCCGAAAGATTGGCATCCGTTCATAAAGAGGGTTTCATACCTTTAACCGGGGGAACCGTCAATGGAGACATCATACTGAACGATAAAAAAATAACAAGGATTCCGAATCCCCAAAACGACGATGACGCTATTAACGTGGCTTACTTAAAACAATCTTTTAAAGATTGTATCCCTATCAAAGAAGCCGTGAAAACCGAATTTTTCAATGAAGATTTCATTTTTGAAGGTAATCTCGGATTAAGCGGACTTTCCGATCCGACTGCTCCCAAAGACGCATTAACCCTAAATACTCTCAACAGTTTTACCAAAGACATGATCCCTATCCGGGGGAATTCCCCGACTCGTTTCTTAAACGATTTAATGTTTTCCGAAGGATACGGAATCAAAGGAATCGGAGATGCCGTTGAAAATACGGAGATCGTATCTTTAAAAACATTGAACGATCGCATTAATGATTTTGCTTCCTCCTTCGTTAAAAATAGCGAAGACACAAATATTTCGGATTTGGTTATGAACGGACATCGTATCGTTAACTTAAAGTCATCCGTAGAGGATTATGATCTTGTTATATTATCGGATGTTTTAAGGCATACACAGTCCTTAATACCGTTAAAAGGAGAAAACACTTTAGCTGAAGGAGACATCGTTTTCGAAAACGGACGGATTTTCATGATTTCCGAACCTACGGATGAAAAACAACCGTTCAACAAAAAATTCATGTCGAAATTTTTAAAAACCGGGATCGATTTATCGGGCAAACAATCCGAACGGATCAAAATCGATTTAAACTTCGATTCTTCTCATACCGTTAAAACATCGACAAATCCGATGAGAGCTTCGGATGCGGTTAATCTGGCTTCGACCGTCGATATTATAGATAAGTTCATCAAAACTTCTCCTAATATCATTAGTTCCGAATTGACGAAAAATCTTTCCGTTTTAGAAATTGCCGATTTAAAAGAGCCCGTTAACCCTAATGATGCCGTAAGATACCTTGACGTCAAAAAAACTTCGGAATCGTTGGTCCCGATATTAGCCGATTCGATGACCGAGTTAAAAGGGGATCTGATATTTGACGAGCAAAGCACCCTCGAAGGATTACCGGATCCGAAGACGGAAGAAGATGTCGTGAATTTAAAAACCTGTAAAGAAATATTGGAACAATATATTTCCGTTTCTTTTGATAAATCACCTCTCGTTACCGATATTACTTTAAACGGAAATATGTCATGTAAAATCCGAGGACTTTCGAACCCCGTTTTTCCTTCGGATGCCATGAATCTCAGAACGTTACGATTAAAACTATCTAAAATAACCCCTCTTTATGCAGCTAAAAATCGTTCCAATGCGATGAGAGGTGATTTAAATCTCGAAGGAAAAAAAATAACCGGTATTCCAATCTGCAAAGAAAATTCGGATGCCGTCAATTTAGAATTTATGGAAAATTATTTTTCTTCATTCGTCCCCTACTCTTCCGACAAGGAATTTTTCTGTGATCTCAACTTCAAAAATCTGTATACCTTAACGGATCTTAAGGAAGCTTCGGAAAAATCGGATGTTCTGTCTTTAAGAGATCTGGAAAAGATCACATCTCGATACGTATCTTACGTAAAAAACGAACAATCGATAAAGATGGAAGGAAATATTGTCTGCACCCCTAAAGCAATAATAAACGGTTTATCTTTTGCCGAATCGATATCAGCCCCCGTTCCCCTCAACCAATTGAAAGCTATCTTTTCTACCAATACTTTCATTCAAACATCCGGAGGAAAAACGGAAGGCGATCTGAATTTCGGTGATCACGGCATTGAAGGGCTTGGAAGATCGACTCTTCCTAATTCTTCGGTAACTCTTTCGGAGTTAAATCGAAAATTAAACGATTATCTATCCTATTCCGGAACAGCAACCGGCAAACCTTTAACGGTTAATCTCATTTTCAACGAATTTTCAAAAATACGCAATATACCTCAAGCCGTTGAAGACACCGATCTCTGCAATCTTAAAAATCTATATATTGAAACGGAAGCTATAAAAACCCGTTATATAGTCGAAAAAGATATCGTTTGCGAAGGCGATCTAAATATGAACGGAAAAAAAATCCAAGGAATATCGGATCCTTTAGATAATACGGACGGAGTCAATCTAAAGACTTTAAATACCTTCATAAACGATTTTGCAGCAAAACAATCACCGCTCCCCGTCACTCTTTCCGGTCCTCTGTATCTCGGCTCTTCGTCAAGAATATTTATAAACAAATCTCCCATTAACGAAAACGACGCCGTAAACACCGAACATGCCGAATCTTTGATTAACCTAAAAAAAGCCGAAATTATTCTTAAAAACATTCCTTCTTCACCGGAAAAGGCATTGCATATAAAAGGAATTGTGACCGATGTCGGAGATCCCGTTGAAAACTACGATGCCGTCAACCTATCTTCCGGTGAACGCATCGTCAAAGAAAAAACCGATAATCTGATCGATAACAACGGAGGAATCGTAAGCGGTAATCTTATTGTTCAAGGAGAATTATCCGGAATTGCCGATCCTGAACACGACTACGACGCCGTTAATTTAAGAACGTTACAAAAAGCAATCGAAGCATTGAAAATACTTCTTTTAAAAAATTTCGGAGGAATTTTAAACGGAAATTTGCAAGCAAACAGCTTCATCAATATGGGAGAAGGAGTTGAAGACACCGATGCCATAGATTTTCCTTCGGCATTCGAAAAAACGAAAGAAATTTACGGTAATTTACTTTCTCTAGTAGCACCGGAAATAAATACGGACCTACGTATTGCGAATCATAAAATCACTCGTTTGGCACCTTCGGAAGACCACTTCGATGCCGTAAACTTCGGAGAAATGCTATACGCCCTGGAAACAAGACTACCGCTTGAAAACAGGACTAAAGAACACACGATAGAATCCGTTTGGAATTTAAACAATCACACCATCAAAGGTCACGGTGATCCGGTAACTCCGTTGGAAGGAATGAACTTAAAAATTCTGAAAAGCAGTTTGGATACGGCTACCGAGTCTCTATTGTCTTCTGCGGGAACAGTTATCGGAAATATCGATGCTCAAGGATATATTTTCAAAAATATGTCGGAAGCGGTAGAAAATAAAGACTCCGTATCACTGAAAAAATTGAGAAAAATATTATCGGAATACATAGATATTCGTAGCGGTATCGACGTTTTATTATCATCGGATATTTCCGCTCACAATCACTCTATATCATTGCAATCGGAAGCTCAAGAAGAAGACGATACTTTAACTCTAAAAGATCTGAAACTTCAAATCGAACATTTAAATGCAATGATCGTTCCGAAAAACGGTTCTCTACCCATGCAAGGAAATCTTACGATAGGAAATCTTTCGAATTTACGAGAGCCTACCGAAGGTTCGGAACCGGTAACTCTTACTTATTTAAACAAAATTACCGAAGAAATAAAAACGGGATTCATAACCGAAGACAAGGAAGACAATTATTCTTTTAAAAATTCATGGCAAGCTAACGGTAATGAAATCACCAATGTCGGTTTTAACGCATCAAATTCTGCCGGAGTCAATCTGACAACCTTAAATAATATAATCCAAGACTATTTATCCGAATCCGGGGGCTTATTCTCAGGTTCTTTAGAAATACAGGGTAAAGTAACGGATCTTCCTGCTCCTGAAAACGATGATGATGCGGCTAATCTGGAATGTTTGAAAAAAGAAACGGAAAAAACGCTTGCTACACTGATTGTGGCCGATTCCCCTTTAATTTTAGATACCGATTTGACTCCTTCCGCAAAATGTCGATTTAAAGATGTGGGATATCCGGAACGATACGGAGATGCAACAACGGTAGAATTTTGGAAAAAAATTACCGATAAACCTTTCCTATTAAAAAACTCCGAAACCTCGGATACGACTTTCCGAGTACAAAAACAATCCTATTTACCGTGGAAAAGTTCGACAAGCAATTCCATGTATTCGATAGGGGGAACGTTTCAAGAACGATTATTCCTAAAAACAAGTGGATTCTATATGTTTACATCCTCAATAACCGTTGCCGACATCAAGTTCGGTATGAGTCTTGATACTTGCCTTTCTTTGGAACTTATTCTGAAAAACTCCTCAGTAAATAAAATCCTACAAACGGTTTATCTATCTCCGGATTCTTCCGTTTGCATGAGTTCTTCTTTCAAGATAGATATTCAAGATCCCGAAGACCCTTATTTTCTAAAGATAAAAATCCCTCTATACGACTGCGATGTTTATGACAACGGTTGGTCTCTGGTGAGACTTTCGGAGGCTTATGTTTCCGATAAGTAAATCAAATAAAATAAAATGTTTGAGTGAAAAGAATTATGAAAATAAAAAAAAATAAAACCGTTCCGTTTAAAGAAAGCACTTCGGAAAATTCTTCCGATAACGGAGTTCCCGTCGATTCATCAATTCCTGAAAATAATGAAAATACGAAAAACGACGATTTCGTTCCTTTATCCGGAACCGGAGACAAGTGCATCTTCGGAGACGTGGTATTTGACGGATACTGCACGATCGTAAACTGTTCATCTTCTCCCGAAGATAAAGACGTCATCACTTTAGGCTACTTAAACGACAAACTGTCCGAACCTGAAAACGATCTCGTTTCCAAACAAGGCGGTGAGGTGTCATTGACCTTGGATTTTATGGGACATAAAATATCAAATTTAAAAACATCATCGAAAACTCCGAACGGATACGTTAACCTAACCGTATTTAACGAGAAAATAAAAAATAAAATTCGTTTATCAGGCGACGAACAAATCATCGGTAAGACTTTTCGTTTATCCGATACCTCCCTTATCAAAGGATTAAAAATTTCTGAGGACAATCACGACGCACTGACATTAGCTTCTCTCGAAAAATTAACGGAAGATCTTTTATCCGATTACATTAAAAAAAATGATAACCCCATATCCTTAAATTCCTCTTTTGATATGACAAGACACTGTATAAACAATCTTAAAAGCACCGAAGACGAAACTGCAGCCTTAAATCTTCGTGATATTAAAGAGAAATCGTTATTGTTTCTTTCAAGGAAAGCAAAAACGAATCCGGAACTCGATATCGACATTGAATTCGACGGTAACCATACCGTTATGCAATTAGGAAATCCCGTTGAAGACGGCGATATTATGAATCTTAGAAATTTTCTTATTGCTCTTGAAAAAACATCCTCCGATTATGTCTCCCTAAAATCCGCTTCCGTTTACGGTAACCTTGATTTATCATCTCAAATCATATCAGGTATAGAGCCGAAACAAGGTTCTAATACCGCGGTTTGTCTTTTGCAAATGAAAAATATCATAAACTCCCACTTAAGTTACGCTTCTGAAGAAACCGTAAAACATTTTTACGGAGATCTCGTGTTCGACGGCAAATCGACTCTTAAAGGATTAATCGATGCCGAACATGACGGAGATGCCGTGAACATATCTACCGTCCGAAAATCATTGCGCGATCTGAATCAAAAAATGGCCGGTAAACAGGGAGGCGTATTAATAAACGGACTTAATTGCAAAGGTTTAAAGGTTTTTCAATTAGGAGATCCTATACTGGAAGACGACGGCGTAAATCTAAGAACCGTTATGAAAAAGCTGAATGAAGTACAAGCCGTGTTCATGACTCCTCAATCCGTTTCTATCGAAGAGGATCTAAACATGAATGCAATGTCTATTGATAACATCAATTCCAACCCAAAGAAACCCACGGACGCAGTTAATTCCTTGTCTGCCGTTAATAAGCTTAAACAAGTTTTTTCGACTCACGTATCGACGACACTCGGACGATTCAAAGGAAATCTGGATATGAACTCTCATATCATTTCCGGAATCCGGGAAGGATCTTCTCAAGGAGATGCCGTATCGTTAAGCCAATTGCGAAAATGGTCGGAAAAATACATTTCCGTAAAAGGCAACGATGATCTTAATCCGGTAAAAAATGAGATTAGACTATCTCCTTCATCAAAATTGAGCATGGAAAAAATGCCTCAAGATTTTCATGAACCGGTGAATCTTAAAAATTTAAGAGATAACGAAAAATTGTTTCTTTCATCTGAGAGAAACGATGTAATAACCGGAGATTTGTTTTTAGGACCGAATGCTCGTATTTCCGGTCTTCCCGAACCTATCGATGAAAGAGATGCCGTAACTTATAAGAAATCCAAGGAAGTCGTCTTGAAAAAATCTTCCGAATACATAGACATTGATAATCCTAAAATCACCGGAACTTTGACAATAACCGGACAACTGAAAAATATTGGAAACCCTATCGACATCAGCGATGCCGTTAATCAAACGACTCTGAAGAAACTACTATCCGGCTTTATTTCCGTTAAAGGGTTATCGGGACAACAAGTCATTGAGAAAGACATTAATTTTCAAAATTTATATCGAATTCGAGGAATTGCGGATGCCGAAACGGATTACGAGGGTGTTAATTTATCTTCTTTAAAAAAAGAAATTTCTCGGTATTTATCACGAGAAACCTTCGTCGAAAAAGGAATCTCTGCGGAAACTCTTTATTTCGATGATATTCATGGTCTACGAGACATAAAAGATCCGGAAAACAAAGATGATGTTGTCAATTTACGGACTTTAAAAAAACTGGTTAACGAGAAAAAAGATCTTCTGTTTATGGGAAAAGAAGTGACGTTTTCGGAAACCTTAGATGCATCCAATCATAGAATTATAGGCTTATCACATTCCGATAATGAAAAAAGCCTGCTTCGATTAGAAGATTTAATCATTAAATTGAATAATTTTATCTCCCTTAAATCTTCGGTCAACACTATTATCAATCATTCCTTACATCTTCAGGATGAATATAAAATCACCGGAATTACCGATCCGGTCAACCCTTCCGATGCTTTAAACGTTCAAACGTTACACCGATTGCAAACGGTTCTCATTACAAAAAAAGGCAACGATAAAACGAATCCGTTAACGAGAACCCTTGTTTTTTCCGAGAACAGATGCAAAAATATTCTCGATGCCGTTGAAAACCTCGATGGCATTAACGTATCAACCGTTAAAAAAGAGTTTGATAAACTTAATCTAATTCCTTTACAAGAAACGGACACCGGAATTGTTGAGCTTTCCGAAGACATAAACATGCAGTCTTATAGAGTTAAAGAATTAGCTCGAGCAACCGATCCTACCGATGTATGCACGATAGCCGATTTAAAAACCTTTGCCGAAGATTATGTCGGTTTGGGATCTTCGAATAGACGAATCGAAGGTAACTGGAGATTAAAAGGAAAAACCATTCGTAACGTAAGAGTGCCGAAAAAGCCCGGAGAAGCCGTAAATTTACAACTGTTGAATGACACGTTAACATCATATCTTCATTTAACGAAGTCGAACCCATCCTTAGCAAGATCTCTGTCTTTTTCAGGAAAATACGGTATCGAAGGACTATCGCCGGCAGTGTCTTCACAACAAGCCGCTCCTCTATCCGATTTTAACAAGGAAGCCGCTCTCTTCAAAGCAAAATATTTGGGAAGAACGAATAACCGGGTTCTAGGACATATCGATATGTCTTTTCACCGTCTTTTCATTAATAAAGAGGCCGAAAAAGATAATGAAGCAGTAATTTTAGGTCAATTTGAGAAAATAATTAATCGATTTGTATCCTCAGAAACTCCTCAAGGAACCGTAACCGGTAATATCTTATGTAACGGGAGTGTTAAACCCACTAAAATGGGTGACCCAGAGCTTGAGAACGATGCTTTGACTTTAGGTTATCTAACGAATTTTCCGACTCATAAAACTTTTTTAACCGATTCTTCTACCGAAGCAGACACTTTGGACCTGAATCATCATCATATCCTGAATCTCGGCGATGCCGTTGAAGATAACGATCTGGTCAATTTAAGAATCGTAAAAAACAAATTCTCAGCTCTTTTGCCTTTAACATCTTCTATCGGAATTAATTACGATTTGTCCTTATCCGGATATAAAATAAAAGGAGGGGCAACCGTTATTTCTCCTAAAGAAGCCTTACGTCTTTCGGATCTTAAAAATCTCTTATCTTCTTCTTTCGAAGACTGTCTTTCAAATCAAGGCGACAGTTTATCGTACGATCTCGATATGAAATCTCTGTCTGTTCAACAATTCGGTAAAACTATCAATCCCAAAGATGCTTTAACTCTTAAGGAAACCGAAAATCTGTTTAAAACCGTCTATGAAGGCTATATCTCGCTTAAAGGAGGCTCACTAATGGGAAACCTCGGATTGAATGGTCATTCCGTTATTTTGGAAAACGATTCCTCTCCGATTAATGACGATTCTCCCGTTTCTCTTCAGGCTTCCAAAAGAATATTAGATGCGACACTATCCGATTATCCCGATTCTTTTACGGAAGATCCAAGTAGCATTATGAAATCGGAAGGCCCCTTAGACATGAGCGGACATACCGTCTCATCCTTAACAAGTTCTAAAGAACCGGGAGTAGGTTTAACTTTAGATCTATTGAATTCTTGGATTAAAGAAGCTCAAAACATGTTTTTAAAAAAATCAGACGGAACTATAACTGCTTCGTTAAACATGAATGCTCATAAAATATCCGGTATTTCCGAAGGCGTCGAATTGACGGACGGTATAAATTTAAGGCTTCTGAAATCTCGTGTCTCCGCTTACTTATCCTCGGAAGGCACTTGTTCCGAAAATCCTCTGAAAGGAAATGTCTTTTTCAATGAATTATCGGCGATAAAGAATATAAAAAATGCTTCCGAAGATAATCATCTCATTAATCTATCGACTTTAAAAAGTTATACCGAAGAAAAATTAAAAGATTTCATATCTATTGATAATCCGATAATTTCCGAAGGTTTAAATATCGAAAACAGTCAAATAATGAATGTCGGAAACCCCGTGGAAGAAAACGACCTGTGCAATCTCGGAACTTTGATCAATCTAGGTAACAACTATCTCAAAACGTTTCCGGATGAGTCATCCGTATCAATAGCCGGTAAGATCATTTTGAATCCCGATAAAAAAATGATAAATTTAAGCGATCCGCAATCCAAAAACGATTTAATTAATTTCGGCACTCTGAAACGAATGACATCCGAAAACGAAAATCTATTTTTACTTCATGACTCCCCTATTCTGCAGAACGATTTGGATATGAATTCCAATAAAATCATATTATCGGAATTACAAAATAACGGAGAAGCCGTTACGTTATCCGTATTCAAAAATACTTGGGCTAATCTTAAATCAGTCCTTAACTTAAAAAGTTCTCCTTTAAAAAAAGCTGCTTACATGAACGGCAACGGAATCCAATCATTAAAAGATCCTCTTTTACCTCAATCTCTCGTTAATCTCAGAACTCTCAAAACACACCTTGATCGACTCATATCCATAGATACATCTTTATCCGTTATGAGAGGAGATTTGACCATAGCCGCAGATCAAACCTTCGAGATGAAAGAAAGGGCCGTTAATGAGCAAGATGCCGTTACTCTTATTGATTTGAACGCAAGGCTAGTAGCCGTCGATAATAATTATTTATCCAGAACATCTCCCTCATTCCGTAATATTATCGATATGAACAATCATGTCGTTTCCGGTATGCAAACAGGTATGGATGATCAAGACGCCGTTGTTCACGAACAAGTGATTGATGAGATCGATAGGCATTATAGAAGATCCGTAACCGAATTCAATCAACGAATCGTCTGGAAACCGTCTACTTCTCCAATGCCGGAGGAATGGGCTTCGGAAGGTTATTCCGAAATCGTCCACGATTCATCTTCAGGATTTGCTTTTTCAAAATACGGACTTTATTTTTTTACCTGTTGTATGACTTCCGAAGAAAAGTTAGCGACGTCATCCAAAATTTCGGCAGTTCTTGTCGACGATGCGAACAATGAAAAAACATTAGTTTGGGGTTATTTGAAAGCTTCCGAATCTCTAATATTATCAGGAACGTTTACTATCGAATCGGGCATGAAATTAATAATCAAACACAATGAAGATTCAGATATAATGCTGAGTCGTATTTCTTACGGAATAATAAAATTATAGAATAATTAGGAATATAGAAATAAAAGGGCCTTACGTATTGACGTAAGGCCTTTTTTCGTTTAAACAACTGCGTATCTCGTTATACTCCATGAAAAGAATTCCACTCGCATCCACCCGGATTTGCTTTGTAAAGTCAACGTTCGATTTACTTCCGAAGGTGCCACATAGAAAGCAGCGTCAAGAGATGCCGAGGGCACGTTGCTGCTTCCTGTGCTCCTAGTTCCGAAAGAACTGACGTTTCTGTTAAGCCCATAAAAAACTCCGAACAAGGCCCCCGGACCGTTTTGATCGAATATATAAGCACCTTGTTTACATAACGTAATGGAAATAAAGTATAAACCGGGTTGACGAATAGTCATTTCCCGCTGGTTGATTGTAAAATATTCCGAAGCATTAGGAGAGCTCAAATAAACTTTTTGTCCGAAAATCCAAGGCATCCATGATCCGCTATTTAACAAATAATTGCCGCTACCGTAAAAATGGATGAACTCAATATTCAACATATTTTTTAGGGTCTTTGCGTTAACGGCATCTCCCGCATCAACGGGATCGGGAATTCCGGTTATAAAATTTCCTGAGACATTCATTTTTCCTAAAAGTAATAATTCCGACTGAAAATAAGCTGAATTAGTTACGGTTGTATTTCCTTTACAATCGATATCACCGGAAACACTTAAAGTTCCTTTGACCGTTAAATTGCGTTTATGAGAGCTTGATTCGGTTATATTCATAGAAGGAGCTTGTATACCGGCCTCAATAATTACCGGCAAATTATCGCGTGTTTCTATCATACAATTAAACTCCTTGATTATTTATAATTTTGAGGGAACCACGTTGCGGAAAACGTGAATTCGTTAAAATCGAAAGCCTCATTTGAAAATAGGGTTACATAAGTATCGTTATTTGACGGCCCCGGAGGCGGAATTTCGAAAAGTAAAGATTCCGAAAGGCAGGCATCACTCCATTGAGCCCAACCTCTGACATCAACACCTCCGATTTGATTAGTAATTCCTCCGCTGGTCAAATTTACAACGACGAAACCTGCCATTTCATTAAACTTTAGACCGGAAGACATAAAAGAATTTTCTCCTCTATATCTGTTAATCGCATAAGAAATTCTGTAAAGTCCCGGTTTATGAAGATAAATTTTGTCAAGATATACCGATATATACTCACCGGCACCCGGAGAGTGATAGTCGGCTAATCCACGAGGAATCCAGTTGATATAGGTCTCTCTTGGTACGTATACTCCTACAATAAAAGAGCTCCCGGATACGCATTTAGGAGATAAATTCTGCAATATACGAAGATTCAATAAATCGGTATTCGAAAAAGGATTACCTACGTTAATGATTTTTCGATTGTTCTTCAGACCTGTCCCTACTATAACAACCTCGCCTAACGTACTGGGTTCTTTAATATTAAGATCCGATAAACAAATGAAATTCTTTCCGACGAGCATGTCGACAGTTATAAGATTTCCTTCGGAAACGGTGTTTTTGTTAACTGTTAAACTCTGTTGAACATTGACCGCTCCTCCTACCTCCAAATTGATATTGATAGCCGTCTCCGGAACGTCTGAAACAACCGTTGCTTTATTATTTATTGACATGATATTCACCGCCTTTAATTTTCAAGAAATCCTAATATGGAATAACTGAACAAGATAAGTACAATCTGTCCTCCTGAATTATCGCGTGAGAGATAAAATACGGCATTCGAGATATTGGAGGAAGTGATCCTGACCGTTGCTTCCAAACACACTTGATGGTTAATTCCCCCTTTATTCCATATGTTTTGCGTACTTAATTTCCCTAATCCATGTTGCTCCAAGTAAATAAGAGATCCATAACCGTTGCCTAATTTTCGTCTTTTAGTAATAGCTACGCTAATCTGATAGGTGCCTTGCCTTAAAAATCTTAAACCGATGTTATTACCTTCGAATCGAAAATAATTATTAAAACCCGGTGATCGATATAAACGCCCGGTCATTGTTTTCCAAGCTAAGCTCGTATTTTGCTGCCACGATTGCTCTGTTGTGTATGTCGTCGTTTTACAATAAAAAACCGGATAACGCATCATTCCGTAATTACAAGCCAAAGTATTATCCGACGATGATAAAGATGTCGGTGTCGGTACGTTAATCACTTTGTGATTGGACATATCGATAGTCGAACCGTTCACCATGAATAGCCCGTTGTTAACGGATGTTTTTCCTTGTATATTGATTTTACCGTTAATCGTGGCATTTTGTTTTATGCTGACGTCCGTCTCTCCAGATACGGACTTGTTTACGGAAAGGTTTCCCTTTAAATTAACGGTTTCCGCCGTTAATGAATTATTAACAATAAGATCGTTCGCTATCAAACATTTGGCCGTAAGATCCGGAGTTAGAGATTTTATTAAACTTCTTTCAAACATATTTCTTATCTTTTTTGATTAAAAATCAAAAAAGATAATATTAACTATAAAAAGTCAAATTAATTATGAAACTAAAAACAATAATAATAATTAAATTAATTTTAAAAACATATATATAAAAACAAATCAAAAATTGTAGTTTTTATTAACTAATTTAAATAAAGAAATAAATTAAATCTAAATTATTAAAAAAACAAAAAGATATGAACAAAAATAATAATTTTTTAAAGGAAACGATTTCTACTCCCACACCGATCGCGCTTACATTTGATGCGAACTTTAATCTCAATCTTAACATGAATAATTTTTCCATTATTAATCTGCAAACGGATCCCAATGATCCCTATGCAATGGCAACGCGACAATTGACAACCGAGATAATTAATCAAGAGATTACCAATCTTAACTCATCGATTTTTATTCCTATGACGGGAACGGTTGCCGGTAAAGAAGTAACGGGAGACGTAATATCCGATGGTCATACTTTAACGGGATTGAGAAATCCGACTCAAGATAATGAATTATCAACGCTATCTTCTCTATCTACGGAAACGACTTCTTCCGTTAACTCTCTTTTGAGTATATCGGGAGGAACTATGCAGGGTAACATTAATATGAATGGACAGACAATTACAGGACTACCGATCAATCCTCCCAGTGATACATCCGCAGTTTCTCTAGGAGTTTTGGAAAATACGTTGAAGTCATCATTGCAAAATTATTTACGACCTAACGGTTCCGGACAAACGATTACAGGAAATTTAATCTTCTCCTCATCAACAATCACCGACATCCCGCAACCGGCAAACGATGACGATATCGTTAATCTGGAGTATGCAAACGAGAGCATCAATAACGCTTCCGACTTATACCTTAAAATATCCGGTTCCGTTATGGGAGGCAATATTAACATGAACGGATTAACGATAAACAACCTTGCTAAAACAACCGTAAACAACAATGCCGCCAATTTACAATGCGTAAAAGACAATGCGGACACTTTAGCCGCTTCTTATTTTCCTTTACTCGGAGGCGCCATCACAAACTCTCTTTCGACAACCGGCGTTTATTCCAATCTTTCCGATGCGACTTCATCAAAAGATGCCGTAACTTTGTCTCAATTAAATACGGCTTTAATAAATTCCGTTAAGTTAGATGGTACTCTCTCTTTAACGGGAAATATCAATATGACCGGTAATAGGGTTTTCGATGTCGCCTCTCCGATTAATTCAGAAGATGCCGTAAACAAGAATTACGCAGACACTAAATTTCAAGAGAAAATCCCTTTAACCGGAACGGTTGCCGGAAAACCGATAACCGGAAATGTAGTCTTTAACAATGCTACGTTAACCGGAATTCAAACGGCTTCTTCCGACTCTCAAGCCATTAATTTTTTACAACTGAAAAATAATAACTCCTCGGCATTTTCCTCTTACGTCAAATTGGATGGAAGCGTTCCGTTGGATGGAGATATCAACGCAGGAGGACAAATCGTCAAAAATTTATCTCCTTCAACGGATCTTACCGATGCCATAAATTTTAACGAGGTCACAACTGCAATCAATACAAACGTGATCGATTACCTTCCTAAAAACGGAAGCAGAAGTATGGAGGGACCGCTTAACTCCGGCAACCAAAATATTATAATAACAGCAGGTACTTCAAACACGGATGGAGTTAATTTCAATCAATTCAATAATGAAATATCCAAATATATGCCTCTATCCGGAGGTGCTTTTACGCAACCGCAAATAATTACGACTTGCATCAAAAATTTGGCTTCGGGAACGAATACTTCCGATGCCGTAAATCTTGAACAATCGCAAACGGAGTTAGCTAAAAAATTTCCTTTAGCCGGAGGGACGTTAACCGGAACATTGAATATGTCGTCTAAAAAGTTATCCGGATTATCTCCTTCAACGCAAGGCAACGATGCCGTTAATAAAAAGCAAATGGATGATGCTCTAGACCTTTTTTCAACTCAATACGTTGCATTAGGTGCTTGGAAGACAGGAGTAAATTTTTCCGGATCGCTTAATATGAATAATCAGAACATCCTTAATATCGCAACGTCCGGCGCAACTGACGGTATTAATCAAAATACTCTTACCAATCGCATAACGACTTCGTCCGCACTGTATTTTCGTACCAAAACGGATTCCCTATCCGGAAACCTAGACATGAGCGGAAATCCTATCAATGGCTTACCGACACCGACAGGAACGTTCGAAATCATCAATGCCGCTTATTGGGATACGCAACCATCTACATGTCTTCCGAAAACCGGAGGTACTTTATTTACAAACACTCTCCCAACGACAGACGTTCTGAATATGCAGACCGGATCCAATATTATTAATTTAGCGGAAGGAACAATCGATACGGATGCCGTAAACGGCAAGCAAGTTAAGGACAAAGTAAACTCAATCGATGCCGCTTCCTATGTAAAAACAAGCGGTGCAACTTTACAAGGCCCCATAGGAATGGGAGGAAGCGCCTCTTATAAAATAACGAATGTTGCCGGCACAACCGCAAACAATGTACTCGTTAATTTAGACACGATGACGAACTTGATTAACCGGACCGCCGCTACCTATCTTCCTAAAAACGGAAGTAAAGCTATGGAGAGTTCTCTTTCCTTGACTAACGGCTCAACCGTCATTAATTCGGCTTCGGGAACCGACTTGACTGACGGCGTTAATTACGGACAATTGACGAGTGCAGCCTCTTCTTGTTTTCCTTTGACCGGTGGCACTCTGCTGCAGCAATTGACTTTCAGTAACGGATCTAAAATTACTAATCTTCAATCTCCCGTCAACGGTACGGACGGCTGCAACCTACAAACGGTCAAATCAAGTATTGCTGCGGAAACATCTAAATATTTGTTGTTAGCGGGCGGCACCATGACCGGAGCTTTGGATATGAATAACCATACGATAACGGCATCGCCATCTATTATTTTAGATCCCGATGCTTGTAATCTGGTTACTTTGAAAACGACTATGTCTGCTTACGTTCCGGTTACCGGAGGTACTATAACCGGAACTGTTACACTAAACGGAATTACGAATATGGGCAATCCGGCTAACGAAAATCAATTGGTGACAAAACAAATAATGGATACCGCAAAGGATCCTGTCGTTTGTTCAAAATTAATGACCAATACGACATCGGCCAGTATACTTTGGCCGAGATCATCCAATCTCAACTGGTTAATACCGGACGGAAAAGGATATAGCTTCCAATCGACATCCGTCGATTACGTAGTGGGAGGCCCCAATAATTCTCGACTGTATCTCACGACATCAGCTCTCTATTTATTGATGATCTCCTTTAGAACCAATGCCCCTGCAAATTTACTTCAACTAAACTTCTATTTAAATGGAACCAATGCCGTATTAAATCAGTGGCAATTTATTCAATTAACAGAGGCTTCCATGTCGTTTTTGATTCCTTGTAAATTTCCGGCTTCATCTTCGACCGAACCCTCTTCAGCTTACCTTTACTTAACTAATATGACTGCCGCCGATACATCCTTCCAGGGCTTTCTCTGGTCGTTAGTCAGTATATCGGGAATCTATAAATAATAAAAAGAATCATCATGAAAAAAAAGAAAAAAGGATCACAATGAAAAAAAAAAAATTCGACGTTTAAAACAAAAGCTTCCATAATGTCTCCTCTGAAGGCTGTTCCGGAAATTTCCGTTAACATGCCTTTGGACATGACGAATCATGGTATTATAAATGTCAGTGACGGCATTGATAGTGCAGATGGCGTGAACAATAAGCAAGTGTCTGAGTTAACTATTTCGGTTATTACTGGAGGGGCCGGAAATACCGTAAAATTCATTCTTTTAACAGGAACGGAACCTTCTAAACCCGTTACCGGAGATCTTGTATTCAACGGAACATCATCCGTAATCAATACCGGTAATGCTTCCAACCCTACGGACGCCTTACCGTTCGGACAACTTAAATCCGAGATTAATAAAACGGAAGCCTCCTATCTAAAATTAAGCGGCGGCATTATGACGGGAGATATCGATATGAACTCCCATAACGTATCCGACATTGTGTCCAATGCCAATGAAGATGCTTTATCATTCGGAGAGTTAAAATCCTTGCTAACGAATGCTCTTAACGCCTCCTATATTCCTTTAACCGGGAATTCAAAGATAAATCCGATAACAGGGAATCTCATTTTCGACGGTACGCATATCCTTAAATCTTTAGCGACACCGATTCAGCCGGATGATGCCGTTAATTTAAGATTTCTGGAATTGGAAATCACCAAAACTCTTAATGGGTTTCTCCCTTTGCTCGGCGGCACTATGACCGGTTCGTTAAATTTAGGATCCAAGCAAATTACTAACATAAAAACAGCGACACCTACCGAAACGACTCACGCCGTTCCTCTTTCTCAGGTTATATCTCAAACTCAAAACGTTTTAGCAAATTATCTTCCGAAAACCGGAGGAATCGTTTCGAATTTCAATCTAAATAACCATAAGATCGTCAATCTCGATGCGCCGATTAACGATAGAGATCTCGTTAACCTAAATACAATGAATACCGAAGTCAGCAAATATCTTCCGAAAACCGGAGGAAGCTTATCGGGAGCGTTATCTTTCAATAATTCCTTTACTGTTACCAATTCCGCGAATCCAACGGATGAAGGAGATATCATTAATAAATCATATATCGATACATTGTTGAATAATTTCGTTCCTCTTGCCGGAACCGTAACAGGACATCCTGTTACAGGTAACGTCACGTTGTCACCGGGAGCCACCGTTACGGGTATTCCCAATGCCGTTAACAATTCGGATATCGTCAATTTCAAATTTATGCAATCGGAAACCGCATCTTCCTTATCCGGTTTATTGAATGCATCGGGAACTCCGAATATGACAGTTTCTTTAAATTTAGGAACACATAATATCAAAAATCTCAGCCAAACGTCGTTAACCGGCAATGATCTAATCAATAAAAATACTATGAATACAGAAATCTTATCTTTTTTCAACAATTACGTGTTACTAACAGGTTCCGATTTAACGGGGGCTCTTACCGTTCAAGGAAAAATAATAAATCTGAAGGATTATTCCGCCCAAGGAGAAGCCGTTAATCTTCAAAGCATGAATCGGTGGTTGGATCTTTTTGCAAAAAAGGCATCGACCAATACAATCGATAATATCAATATGCGCAACTCTAAAATTACTGCTCTCGGAAATGCCGTTCTGGATTCCGATATCGTGAACAAATCGATATTAGACGAAAAAACGGCACTACTCGTTTCGTTAGCGGGAAGTACTATGACAGGAAATATTGTACTGAACACAACGAAAATCACCGGAATTACGACCACGACCACGACGGATGATTCGGATATAGTTAGTCAAGACGCTTTAGATACTGTAATCAATCAAAAAAAAGCTTTGCTATTACCCCTAGGAACACCAAAACCGAATATGACCGGTCCCATAAACATGAGCGGACATCGAGTCATGAATGTTAAAAACGGAATTGCCGATACCGATGCCGTTAATTCTTCACAGGCTGATAACTTAATCCAAAACGGATTCTCCAATCATCTTTTGAAAACGGGAGGAACAACTACCGCTCCGATAAATGCCGCCAATCATGCAATTATCCAAAACAACTATTCGGCACCACCATCAGTAGACTCGGCAGCGGTCACTAGAACTTATGCAACGGCTTCCTTAGAACCCTACGTTAAAAAAAACGTTTCCAATACAATGACCGGTAATCTAAATATGAACAATAATAAAATAATCAACCTAAGTAATCCAACTGACGACTCAGACGCCGTTAACCTTCGACAATTGAATACCCGGGAAACAAATACAAAACACACCCTTCTTCCAATAACAGGAGGAACCGTCAATGGATCCATTAATCTATCCGGTGCCGGTCAAATAATAGGACTTCCTCTTTATAATACTTCAACACTTCCGGTTCAAACGGCCGTCTCCTCTTCTTCCTTAGCAAGTTTAACTGGCTTAACGTTTGACAATAAATACATCAGACTTAACGGAGGTCAAGTTAATCAAAATATCGATATGGGAAACACTTTTAAAGTCGTTGATTTAGCTGATCCCACTACGGATCAGGATGCTGTCAATAAACAGTCATTAGACAAGAAAATCCTTTTATACGTTAAAACTTCTACGACAAATACCATGACGGGTTCGCTTGATATGGGAAACAAAAAGATTACATCGGTCGCTAATCCGGTGAATTCTTCGGATTTAACGAATCTCACCACCGTTAGTACGAATATTTCTACGACATTTGCTTCTTATCTATTACTAGACGGTACGAGACAAATGACCGAAAGCATAAATTTAGGAAGCAACTCCGTAAAAAATATAAAAAATCCGTCTACGATGACTAGTTTATCAGCCGTATCTTTAGGTTACGTTAAGACTAATATTCCGCCTCTTCTAAATTTAGCCGGAGGCACTATGACGGGAAGTATGAATATGAGTTCCCTGGGACAAGTCGAAATTACTACAACACCGTCGAGTAACACGAATCCGGTCCCTATGGAAATCCTAGTCCCCTATCAAATACCTTATAAAATGAGAACGAGTAATAATTATCTAACCGACGGACCAGCCCCAACTAATATTATTACCAATACTCCGATAAATTTTGAGTTGGTACAGGGCACTTATTTCGATTCCTTTGATGCCGCAAGCTTTTTCCGTATCGAGGATATCACATCTCCGACTTTATATCAAAAAGCGGCCTTAAGAATATTACAAAAGGGGACATATATGTTCATACTTAATCTGGAAACGGAGGTTCCGCGTAATCATGGTACCGCAACAAAAACATGCAGTATAATTTTATCTCTAAACGGAACCGAAACAACCGTGACCAGTATATATAGCGGCCTATCCGAATATAGTCTTGCTCTATTCACGATTCCGATAACCACAGGAACCGATAACCACTATATAAAACTATATAATAATTGGAATACAAGACCGGTTTACGGATTGTCTTGGAGCATTTGTCAAATAACCCCTTAATTAAAAAGGAAAATTATGAAAAAACAAGAAGGAATTCTTATAAATAAAAATCTTACAAAAGCCTCTCCTCCCGTATGCCTGTTAAATCAGAAATTAAACCTTAATCTCATGAAAATCGTTAATCTCGGAAATCCTTTAAATTCCAATAACGGAATGAATAAAAGTTCCGTTGAAAAGGAAATCAATAGGATTATAGACTCCAATCCGAGTCTGCTCAATGCCGTTCCTTTAACAGGAACGACTACGCTAAGACCGCTTACAGGTAATATTACATTCAACGGAACGGCAAAAATCACGGGTATTCGAGAACCTCAAACTGCTTCGGATGCCGTTAATTTTCAATTTTTCACCAATAGTTTAAATACTTCTTATGCCAATTGCCTTCCTCTTAACGGCTCCGTTATGACCGGAAATATAAATATGAACGGCTTGTCTATTAATAATTTAGGAGATTCCATCAACACTAGCGATATGATAAATCGTAACAAATACACAGAACTATCGACACTCGAATTCGACAAACTCATACCCTTAAGCGGACTTCCAACCGTTTCCGTCAATTCGATCGAACAAGCTATTACCGTCAACGGAAGCATTTCCGGTATCGACGATCCCGTTAACGATACCGATGCCGTTAACGTAAAAACATTAAGAAATTTATTAACCACGATATCGAATGTTACATTATATCCTTTATCCGGAAATATTGCCATGACCGGAAATTTGGATATGAACGGACACACACTAACTTCGATAGCGAATCCGGTATCGGATACCGATGCAGCTAACTTGGCTTCATTAAACACCTATTTAATCTCTAAAACCAGTACATTGACTCCTCTGAACAATGCCGTTATGCAAGGAGATGTTTCCGTATCGTCCGTCTCGCAAAACAATCAACCGAGTAATCTTAAAGACGCCGTTAATAAAATCCATCTGAATATGATGTTATCCGCTTATCTTCCGATAACAGGGGGTAGTATGACGGGAAACCTTAATATGAACGGTCATAAAATCACGAATGCGGGAGACGCCGTTGACAATGGAGATGCCGTTAATCTTCGTAACGTCAATACACTTTCGGATGATTATCTTAAGCTTACGGGAACTTCAGTTACGCAAAGCATAACCGGAAATTTAGCCTTTACTAATACGGCCACGATTACAGGCATTTCAAATCCGGTATCGGATACCGATGCCGTTAATAAAACGACTCTTTTACAAAATCTTTCATCAATAAACGCTCAATATATAGCCGTAAGTTCTTCAAGAGTCATAACAGAAGATCTTAACATGAACAGTCATAAAATCACGAATGCGGGAGACGCCGTTGACGGAACCGACGGAGCCAATCTCAATAATCTTCAGCAAACTTTAAGTTCGTCCGGAAATCTTTTGATCGCTAAATCCGGAGGAACAATGACATCGAATTTGAATATGGGAAACCAAAAGATTACGGGAATGACGGGAATATCAACAGGCACTACTCTTTTGAATAATTTAACTTTGAACGATACAATGAATGAGAACAAGTTTCTTTCTTTAGCGGGCGGTACCATAACGGGAGAAATTATGATGAGCAATCAGAAAATCACTCAAAACGCACCTCCCGTAAACCCAAAAGATTCTCTGAATCTCGGAACATTAAATACTTCCGTCTTGAATTATCTTCCTTTATCCGGAACGATTAGCGGAAAACCGATAACGGGAACCATAACTCTATCCTCTACAGGAAAAATTACCGGATTATCAAATCCTTCTACCGATTCGGAAGCCGTGAACTACCTTTCACTCAAAAATGATGCCGACATAACGACCAATCGTTATCTTCCTTTAGCAGGCGGTACCATGACGGTAGATTTCAATGTCAATAATAATTTCATAAATAATTTGGCAAACGGTACGAGTTCCGCACTTGTTAATTTAGGTCAAGTCAATCAAGCTATATCCGATACTCTAAATGCTCTAACCGATATGTTGCATACGAATCAATCCAATACTCTAATCTCCAATATGACTCTTGCAAATAAGGAAATTATCGGACTTCCTGTCTCGGGAGCCGTGGGACAACAAGCCGTATCATTTAAACAAATTAAAGATTCTCTGAGTCTTCTCTTACCGAAAACAGGCGGTACTATGACCGGTCCCATAGATATGAATAATCATAAAATTACAGGCCTGAATACCGGAACTCTAGTTGATGCCAATACCGTATCTTTGAAAACGATGACGGATGCTTTCAATAATCAAACAATTGATTATTTCCTTGTCGATGCTTCCAAAGCATTAACGGGAACTTTAGATATGAATGGCAATGCGATTACGAATTTAGCGCCGGCAACAGCCCCAACAGACGGCGCAACGACTGAAAATTTTTCAACCTTAGTACAAACCGCCACAAACCCACTGTTCTCTCTTGGAGAAGCGATGGAGGGGAATCTCAGGATGGATTTACATACTATCTCTACGTCCAAAACCAATCCGTCTCCGACCGATCTTTTCAATAAAGGAGATATGGATTCATATATGAGCCCCTATCTTCCTATAGCAGGCGGTACCATGGCACAAAACGTTGCCGTAAATAACCTTAGGGTTCAGGGAGTTACGGACGCAAGCAGCGATACGGACGGCGCTACTTTAAATAACCTTGTATCCACCCTTAACACTGAAAAACTTAAATTCATGCCTTTAACAGGTGGTACCATGACGGGAGATCTCAATATGGCTTCTTCTTTCGAAATCACAAATCTTCCGACTGCTGCTCAAGATAATCAGTTAATCTCAGCTGATCAATACCGCAAATCTTATGTCCTTCTTTCAGGAGCAAATCCAATAACCGGAATTTTAAAAACCGGGAATAATAGTTTCGGAGCGATACCTACTCCTACACAATATAAGGATCCTATTAATTATTCTTATTTTCAATCAAAATTACCGTCAAAAAACATAGCTTATTATTCCTGCGTATCACAACTACGAAACAATGCCACCAGGATAAACCAGAACGTATATTGGCAATGGGGTAATGCAACCGTAACTGTTCAAGAATCTTCAAATAGAACTTCTTACTTTACTCTTACCAACAGCAACAAAAATCTGAATATTTTACAAAAAGGCACCTATACCGTTTATATCCAATGGCATATAAGAGACCCTGAAGGTCGAGCATGGGGCATGTCTTTATATAGAGACAGCGTAGCCACTGATTTGACAAACAATTGCAGAGACTCACGAGGTTACGCAGTATATCAGACGCAACAAATGTGCGCTACATTTTCCGTAGATACACCTACCAATTCAACAAGCACTTACCTTGCCCTGTATCGGCTGAGAGGAGAGACGGATATATTCGCATGCTCGTATTGGATTGTAAGATTAAATGCCACCAGCCCTACACCTTAAATACAGTACTGAAGAAGATTCAATCAATTTATCCACGATTGAATCTTCTTACTATTAAGGCAAAAAAATCCTTTTCATAGTGAATCGTTACGATATTTGGAGTCAGACATACCTAGTAGCTTTTGATTGAAAAAACAAGAGGGAACGGTTGTTTAGTGTGTCTCATAGCTCCTCCCGGTTTTTTTTAAAATGTAACAGATGAAGAGATTAGTTCGTTCTATCGAGAAGTAATTCAAAGGATTTCGAACACTCATTTACGAAATATTCTATATCATATTCTTCAATGTACCGGAGTTTCGATTAATTTAAATATCATAGAAGCTCTTTGCACGGAATTCCCGAATATTGTCATATTTCGCTGAATCCCGAAGAAGCTGATCTATTAAAGCAATAATTGATACTCGATTAAGTATTCGTGTATTAAAATATTCTAATGCAGCTGTGATGCCTTCATGATTTCTTAGCCTGATTTACAATTCATAGGCATTCTCATACCTACAGAATACGGAAGCAAGTCAAATGAACGAATAGATTCCATTAAACTAAAAAGCTCGTCAACTTATGAATGAAAAAACCGATCAAAACTTTTATATAACAATCGACATGATTAAGAATTTAGCCTCCGGCCATAGTAATGTGAAGATCGACATCAACTTTTGAAGTCTATATTTCAAAAATTCAAAACTTAAAATCAAAACAAACGCGAACTATTTATTACCCTAACGAACCAGAAAAATACCCAAAAGGATGGGGGTGGCTGGATTTGAACCAACGTATCCTTAAGGAGTCGGATTTACAGTCCGATGCAATTGACCGCTATGCGACACCCCCAAACAGATAAAGCAACATTCTTCAAAGAAACTCTGAAAAATAACGGAGCGACTTATAACAAAAAACAACGATTATTTTCAACTTAATAATCCAACCAAACTTTGCTTTTCATTGATAGATCAACCCACGATATAAACGAATCGAATCTTTCTCAAACATCGTTTCCTAAAACAAAATCACGGTACAATCAAATAACGAAATCTAACCGATCATCCGTAGGATTTTTACATAAAAAAATGCCGGTGAAAGGAATTGAACCCTCAACCATTCGATTACAAATCGAGCGCTCTACCATTGAGCTACACCGGCGAAGGGGCGATTTTATATCAAAAATAAAAATTATTCTCAATTTAATAAATAGATACGAAATCGTTTTTCAGTGAGAGACAAAATGGGAGAGAAATTTCAAACAAAATGAAAAACCGCAACATACCCCCTCATAGTCTCACGCTACGAATGATCCGGAGAGCCCGGAATTCGTCAATCGTCTTGTTGAAAATCGGAAACACTAAAATCTTCGGTAGCAGGTAAAAATTCATCTTCTTTTTTGGTCGAATCCAATACTTCGAAACTATATTTATTTAAATTCTCCGACATCTTGGCTTCTTCTTTTTTCTGAATTTTTTTCAAATTTTTCTTGGAAATACTTTTTTCTTTTGTAATGGAAAATGTCTTATTTTCGGTTGCAACCACGTTCACTCCGGAGGAAATTTTTTTAAAAACATCGACATAATTCGACTGAGACGATGATATAACCTCAGCAGAAAATTTCATCCTACCCTGCGGAGTGTGCGTAGCTGATGAAGGTTTTTGAATGATTAAACAACATTGTTTATATTTCTTACCCGATCCGCAAGGACAAGGATCGTTTCTGTTAGGCTTTTTAAGCATCTGCCACCTTCTCTTTTAGGTATCCGAATTCATTAACCGGTCGGAAATCAGGAAATTATAATACAATTCGATTGAGAATTCAATATTATGTTTACATAAAAAACGTATAGATATTTAATGCGAAAAGGTTTTTTATTGTTTCTTTTCGTGTTCACTTTTTCCGACCATATGCAAGTCTTATTTCCCAACGGATTGTTTCACAAAAAAAGCAATACGGGGAAAAGAATCGAAAGCGCCGTTAGAAAAGCACTTTACCGTTTTGAAATGTTATCCGAGCACAAAAGAATCGTGATTGCTCTAAGCGGAGGCAAAGATAGTTTATCGCTTATGTTGATGCTTGCCGCGATAAGAGGAAAGGGGTTCCCTTACGTCGATTTACACGCCGTTCATGTCGGAGGAAAATTTTCATGCGGTTCCGAAATACATAAATCTTTTTTAAAAAATATTTGCGATAAGCTAGACATCTCTTTTTCCTCAATAGACTCCCCTTATTCACCGGATGTTCCCGAATGCTACTCTTGTTCGAGATTTCGTAGAAGAATCCTTTTTAAAGCAGCCGAAGACTTGGACGCATCCGCCGTTGCCTTCGGTCACCATAAGAATGATTCAATACAAACGACATTGATGAATTTGTTTCACAAAGGCGAGTTCGCAGGTCTTCCTCCCGTCATTCACATGCATAGATTCAATGTAACCATTCTGAGACCTTTGATATTCGTCGAAGAAAACGATATCAAAAAATTTGCTCGAGAAAACGGTTTTCTCAGAACAACCTGCCGTTGTCCCGTTGTTTCCCTCCGTTCGAAAACGATTACTCTTATTGAAGACTTAAAAACAATCTTTCCCCAAATTGAAAATAATATTTTCTTGACTTCTTTAAAACAAGGGTCAAATAAATCTTTATCTATCGATTAAAAAACGATATTCTTTTTAATAAGGAAGAATCAAATAAACTGAAATTGAATATCCGTAAAATAAGCGAGCCTAAAAAAAATATGAACAAACCATTGAAAATCCTTATTACCAACGATGACGGCATTTACGCCAAGGGTATAGATATATTGATCGAGATCGTAAAAAATAAACTCGACTGCGAATTATTCATCGTAGCTCCTCTTACCAACCAATCCGCCAAAAGTATGGCTTTTTCTCATCGTCATCCCGTAGCTATCAGTCAAATTTTTTCGGAACCCGGAATCTCGAAATGGGCTGTGGAAGGCACTCCGGTCGATTGTTCGAAATTGGGTTTGAATGTTGTCTTCGAAGATACTCTCCCGGATATCGTTCTTTCCGGAATCAATAACGGCTCGAATGCAGGACAAAACGTTCTATATTCAGGAACAGCCGGAGCTGCTTTAGATGCAGCATTAAAAGGAGTTCCTGCCATTGCCTTTTCTCAAGTCGGACATATTGATTCGTTTCAAAAAGAACCGGGGGGGGATTATATTAAGATCCTGATAGACTATCTTCTGGCTCATCCGATGAAAAAACCCAACTGTCTGAACGTTAATTTTCCTTCATGCGATAAATATCTAGGTTTACGCCTTACTACCCCCGGACACGAATTTTGTGTGGAGGATCCTTGTTTGATTTCGAAAGAACGAAGTCGTGATTTTTATATGATCGGAAGCAAAACGGAAGGATCGTTAAATGATGCTTCCGATGAATATCGAACGCTTATTGAAGGCTACATAACCGTAGCACCTTTTTCGCCTCTTGACTCCCATAAGATCGATGGATGCAAATTTCAAGAAAAACGCAATATTTTTGACGATTTCGTAGATCGACATCCTTCATATACTTCCTTACAAATCGAATAAATGTATTTATAAACACTTGAAAAACCTTAAAAGATTGATTGTTATAAAGTATTTAATCCGGTAAATTTCCCCTTCGAAGGACGCGTAGCTCAGCGGTTAGAGCTCCTGTCTTACACACAGGAGGTCATAGGTTCGAATCCTGTCGCGTCCATTCAGCGGGAATAGTTCAATTGGTTAGAGCACCGCCCTGTCACGGCGGAAGTTGCGGGTTCGAGCCCCGTTTCCCGCGTTGTAGGATGTATTAGGTGGTTCTATGGGAAGAATAAAAAGAATTTCATCTTACAGATTTGATTTTTTTAGATATTTTCTTAAAACGTCTTCTTGGTTTTTACTGGGCGGTCTTCTTGCGGCTTGCGGCGTCCAAGTTTTTCTGATTCCCAATGAATTCATAGATGGTGGGATCGTAGGGTTATCGATCATAGCTTCTCATTTTTTCGGACATAAATTCCTTCCTTTTTTCCTGATCCTATTCAATCTTCCTTTCGTGTTTTTTGCCTATAAGCAAATCGGAAAATATTTCGTCATCCAAATGTTGTCCGCAGTCATTATTTTTTCCGGATGCCTATTATTGTTCGACTATCTTCCCGGATGGCTGAATATTCCACCGTTGGTTTTTAAAGGTTCGGATTTGGAAATTCTCGTTCTCGGAGGATTTATAATCGGATGCGGGATAGGCTTAATCATAAGACACGGCGGTTCGACGGACGGAACTGAAATTTTGGGAATTGTTATCAATAGGAAAAAAGGATTTACCGTAGGACAAGTCGTCCTTTTCGCCAATATTTTCATCTTTATTTTTGGAGGATTTGCCTACAAAAATTGGCATTCTGCTTTCATGTCGTTAATGACTTACGTCGTAGCAACAAAAGTTATGGATATGGTCATTGTCGGATTGGAGGATACGAAATCCGTAACGATTATCACTAACACTCCTAAAAAATTAGGCGCGATCCTTATGGAAACCATGGGAATCGGCTTGACGTATATTCATGCTGAAGGAGGATATACGGGAGAAACAAAAAAATTGCTTTATATTATTGTCGAACGTCTTAGACTTTCTCAACTAAAAGAAATTGTGCATCAGGAAGATCCGTCTGCTTTCATTGCAATCGAGAATCTACATGAGGTGGTCAACGGCAAACAGACCAAGGGACACTAGATTGTTTTCTTTTTCAATTTTACCGTTCCACTCTCTGAATAAATCGCTCTTTATCCCAAGGCAAGCCATAATTTTTCCTACAATTAATTTTTCTACCTCTTCTAAAGATTGAGGTCGAAAATACCATTGGGGCGAAGGCGGTAAGATAAAGACTCCTTCCATACGACTTAATTTCAAAAGATTTTCAAGATGGATAGTGCTTAAAGGAGCTTCTCTGGGAACTATAACAAATTTTCGTTTCTCCTTCATGATAACGTCTCCTGCCCTCCTTAACGCATTATCTCCTAAACCTACGCTTAAAGCCGCAACGGTAGCCATACTGCAAGGAACTATAGCCATACCTGATGTTTCGTAGGAACCTGAAGCGATTCCGGCACCAATATCGTTTATTCCATGAAGATTAATTCGTAATCGTTCTTCATGTGAAAATAAATTCATGAATGTTTTCGGGGTCGAAAATTCCTTTCCCAATTCATAATAAATCGTTCTGTATCCTCCGGAACTGATCACAACCTCCAAACAGTGATTGAGCCGCACTAGTTCCCTAATTAAAATGACGGAAAGAATAACTCCGGATGATCCCGAAATACCTATGATAAAACGACTCAAATCATAACCTAAAACATACGTTTAAAAAAAAATAAACACGTCATAAGACAAAAAGCAAAAGCAATTGTTACGTTACCGATAAATAAAGTATCGCACTTTTGGTCATTTCGAAAAAAATTTCCGACTAACCGTCTATAATTAAAAAACATGGCACCGGCGGGTAACGCTAAAAACATATAAAAATCAGAAGGAAATAAAGAAATAACTCCCAACAAAATCAGACAAAATAACGAAATACAATAGATAAAAGAAATAATCCGAAAAACACGTTTAATAGTGTAACGGGCCGGAATACTATATAAACCTTCTTTTCTATCGAAATCGATATCATACAAAGCATAAGCAATATCGTTAGCCGTAATCGTAAGTCCTATAGCCGTTCCCATCAATAAAGATTTCAGAGAAATAATTTTTCCGGATAAGACACAAAAAACGTTCAAAACAGCTAAGCAATAAATACTACCCAGAATAAAATGACAATATATACTAAACTTCTTAAACAAAGGATAGATTATCATCAATCCCATACATATTAAAGAATATATTAAAGACTCTTTTCCGAAAATCGAACTGCAGAATAGAAAAACCACCAAAGAAAATAATGCACAGGCAGCGGCCTTATGAACTGCAACTTCTCTCGATGCTATCGGTCTATGACATGTTCTGGGATTTTTGAAATCCGGATGACGATCCGATATCTGGTTAACAATAACTCCCAAGGAACGTGCCGCTATAATGCCAAGTAACCCAAATGAAATTTTTGGTACGTCCCGCCAGAAGGCAAATTGTCGATCAAGAAAAACAATAGGAAGAACAGAAAGAAAAAATAGAATACCGAAGAGAGCATACTTTATGTTATTTAACTTAAGAAAAATATCAAGTATGTTCATGATTTCAGTTAATTAAATAAAGCGAATATATCTCTTAAAACGAAAAAAGGAAAGCCCAATGATAAATCGTTACCGTCCTTTGATTGACGTAAAGTTTTTCTCGGAATACGACGAAGGCACGAAGCTCATGAAAGACTCTTTTCCTTCAATCGGCGTCTTAGGTGGGTCAGGAGTACTTTCTTGTTCTCGAGAATATGCTGACGCGTTCCGTTTATGCAAAGAATTAGCGCAAAACGGTTATAATATCGTTACCGGCGGAGGAGAAGGGATCATGGAAGCTGCCAATAAAGGAGCTTTAGAAGGAAATTCCAAATCTTACGGTTTAAATCTTTCGGGAGTAGCTCAAGACAACCCTTACGTTTCTCCCGGATTGAGCAAGAGTTTTTATAATCTTTCCATAAGAAAAACGGTTATGATCGAAAACTGTTGTCTCTTTTTGTTTTTTCCGGGAGGGTTCGGAACTTTCGATGAGCTATTTGAAATTTGTGCTCTTATACAAGCGGAACACATGACGTCTCTTCCTTTATTTCTGATAGAAAAAGATTTTTGGAAGGAGTTTCTTCGTTGGTTTTGTCTTAATATCGTCAATAAAGGTTATGCAAAGGATGCACTTGCGGAAAATTTCATTCTTATCGAACCACAAGACGTTCTTTCAAAAATTCAAGCCCTCATCTCCCCATCGGAAAATCTAAAAAGAGACATCCTTAGACATTAAATCGTCAACGAAACCTATATCGTAATTGAGTTCTAAAAAATCCTTATTATCTAACATGAATTTATGGAAAGGTATGGTCGAATGAATACCGCCGATGTGAAATTCTTTAAGAGCTCTTTTCATGATATCAATAGCTTCCTGCCTACCTTTGCCTTTTGAAATCACTTTAGCTATCATGGAATCGTAATAAGGAGGAATGACATAACCGGCGTAACAAGCACCGTCTACCCGAACATGGGGCCCCGCGGGAGGTAAATAATACTCCAATCTACCCGGACAGGGCATAAAGCCGTTTCCGGGATCTTCCGCATTAATCCTACATTGAATGACATGTCCGCTAAGTTTAATGTTCTTTTGTTTCCAAGGGAGTTTATGACCCATTGCAATCTGAAGTTGAGCTTTTACGAGATCTATACCGGTCACTTCTTCGGTAATCGTATGTTCGACTTGAATACGCGTATTCATTTCCATAAAATAAAAATGCTTGTTCTTGTCCAATAAAAACTCTACCGTTCCTGTGGAAAAGTAACCTGCATTTTTCGCTAACTCAATAGACAACTTACCGATCTTTTCTCTTAATTCGGCAGTCAGAACAGGACTCGGAGTCTCCTCAATTAATTTTTGACGTCTTCTTTGAACGGTACAATCCCGTTCACCTAAATGAATATAATTGCCTTGTTTATCACCTAAAACCTGAATCTCTAAATGTCGAGGATTTTCTATATACTTTTCGATATATAAACCGGGATTACCGAATCCGGCCTCAGCTTCGGCTCTTGCGGCACAAAAATTCCTTCGAAATTCGTCTTTATCGTAAACGACTCTTATTCCTCTTCCTCCGCCTCCGGCCACCGCCTTGATAATAACGGGAAATCCAATCTTGGCAGATATCGCATAACCTTCTTCCTCATCCTTTACTAAGCCGTTCGAGCCGGGAATTACGGGACATTTTACTTTTTTAGCCAACAGTTTTGCAGATACTTTATCCCCCATTAAAGCAATCGATGTCGAAGACGGACCGATAAAATTCAAGCCGCAACTTTCGCAAATGGAAGCAAAATTAGCATTCTCACTCAAAAAACCGTATCCGGGATGAACGGCATCGGCTCCGGTAATTTCGCAAGCCGCCAGTATATTAGAGATCTTTAAATAAGATTTAGTCGCTTGGGGCTCACCGATACAAACAGCCTCATCTGCCAAAAGCACATGAAGGGCTTCCGCATCGGCTTGTGAATAAACGGCTACGGTGGACAATCCCAGATCGTGGCAAGCCCTTATAATCCTGACGCCTATTTCACCCCTGTTCGCTATCAAAACCTTTTTCATACTATTCCGACACCTTTATGCGAAATAATTTAGAGCCGAATTGAACCGGATCCCCGTTAGTTAATAAAACTTCAACGACTACTCCCCTTACTCCGGCTTTGACTTCATTCATAACCTTCATCGCCTCTACAATACAAACCGGAGTATCTTCATTCACGGAGTCTCCGGATTTCACGTAGGGCGGATTATCGGGAGACGATGTAGCATAGAACGTTCCTACCATTGGCGAAGTGACAAACGTCTCTCCCGTTTCATGCTTGCTTTCTTCAACGGACGCGTTTCCCCTAGGCGGTTTCTCAGTGTTTACCGAATACACCGGCGGGTGTTGTTCCTTAGTAAATCCGGAAAAAACTCCCCCATCATAATGAGTCAGATAAGTAGGAGTCTCTTTTTCCGCCGATTCCCTCTCTAATTCAAGTTCTAAACCTTCTCGTTTGATAACGAAACGTTTGATTCCGTTTCGTCCCATAGAAATCATAAGCTTCTCAATTTGCTTCAGATCCATTCCTTTATTCCTGTTAAACTCTTTGAATATACTCGGAAGTACGAGTATCGACTTTTATAACGTCTCCGATTTCTATGAAAGGAGGAACGAATACTTCAACTCCCGTTTCCAGTAACGCCCTTTTGTTTCCTCCGGTCATAGGCACATCTTCTCCCGGAAAATCCGTTTTAGATACCATTAATTCTAAAAAGTGAGGAAGTTCGATGGAAAAAACGTTTTCCACGTACATAACGGCGGTTAATGAAATCCCTGCTTTAAGAAATAAAAATTTATCCTTCATGACAGGTCCGGAAATAAACACTTTTTCGTAATTACCTATATCCAAGAACAGATACCCATCCCCCTCCCGATAAAGAAACTCTAACGTTCTATTTTCGAAATTCACGTCCTGAACTTCTTGTCCGAGTTTAAAATTCTTCTCGGTCACGATATCCGTATCATGTTCTTTGATTTCAACCTTAATAAAGACGTCTCCTTTAGGACCCGAGACCTTCGAAACGGACAACACTTTGTAAAGTTTATCTTTTATTAAAATCATCATACCGACGGTAATCTGATTGCTTTGCACCATTTTCACCTCGAACTATTGCGCAATTCCTTGATCTTATATTCCATGTCTCCCCCCTGTTCGGAGAAAAGATAATCCGCAGCAACCAAAACGTTTGCTCCCGCATCAATGCATAACCGAGCAGTCTCGCGATTGATTCCTCCGTCTACTTCTATCAAAAACGAATCGGCTTCCTGTGGTTTATCAAAACAAATTTTACACATATCACGGACGAAGCGAATTCTGTTCGGCGTATCTTCCAAAAATTTTTGAGCGCAGAATCCGGGAACGACGGACATAATCAATATCAAATCGCAAGAATGAATGAATTTAGGAATGAACTCAACGGAAGTTCCGGGAGAAAAAGCCAACCCGCATCGTACGCCGCATTTATGAATGTAATCCAAAGTTTTCTCAACATCTTCCGTCGCTTCAAAATGAATGATAATCCTATCGGCTCCTGCCTCTACAAAGCTTTCAATAAATTGAAACGGGTTATAAATCATGGCATGTATTTCGAGAAATAAGTCCGTTGACCGATTAACGGAAGCTACTGCCTTAGCCCCCATAGTAAGATTGGGAACGAAATGGCCATCCATAATGTCTACATGGATGAAGTCCGCACCGGCTTTTTCGATACGAGACGCTTCTTCGGATAAATGCCCGAAATCGGCCCCAAAGATAGACGGACCTATAAATATTTTTTTATTACTATCCGTGCTGACCAAAAGAAATTCCACCTTTATTAGATACAATGCCGGAAACCGCGACACGAAACCAAAGCAAAATTTTACACTAAGTAAGATTATATGGTTAATGTCTTTTAGTTTTTTATAAAAACAAGTGTTTTCGTCTTACCTAACATCTTGTCTTAAAAGCGAAAAAAATTTAAAATTACCCCTTTCAGTCATGGGATGTGAAATTATTATGAGCAGCGTTGTTAATCCGATCTCTGCTCTCGTAAATATCGGAAACCAAAGCTCTAGTAACGAAGAAGCGGTTACGCCTGAAAAAGAACCGAGATCATGTTGCGGTTACTTTAAGCTTTCCGTTAAACTCATCCCGGTTATCACTGTTTTGATTCTTTCCATTGTTGCTCTAGTGACGGCTATCGTTTTGGGTAATACTCCGGTTGCCGTTATCTCCGGTTTGATATTCATTTTCGCTGCCATTATTGCTTATCAATTAGCTACCTCAGAAACCGGAGCAATGATTCGTCGATTAAAAGAGTCTCAATTGATGGCAAACAATTTGAACCGGGCTCTTCGAGATAATTTGCAGGATATCGAATCCCATACCGGTGATCTCAAACTAGCCGTCAGGACCATGCAAACCGAGAACGACAAGTTATCGGCCGAAGTTAGTTCCTTAGAGAAAAGCAATAATCAGCTGACTCAAAACCTTCAAACAGTCAAAGCCATGCTTGAGGAATCTAGGACACTCATCTTATCTCTCGAAGAAAATCGCGAGGCCTTAAAAACCGAAATCCTGCACTTGAAGACTGAAAATGAACAATTGACCGGTTCCTTAGCCACTTTACATACCGTTACCCTAAAGCTGACCGAAGCCGGAGCCATTATCGGACGAGATGCCCTAACGGTACAAGCATCTTTGGATCAACTAACGACATGTCTGAAGGAAATCCAAGCAATTGAGATAACGTCTCAGGATTTACGGGAAACGTCAGGTGAATTAAAAATCGACGTAAGTGAATTCAAGACTCAGGCAGCAGTTCTCATTAATCATCTGATGAGTATTTTCAGTGACGACTTCAAAAGATCGATGGCCCAAAATGCCGAGCAATGTCGTCTAAACATCAGAGATTTAACCGAAGCACGGAGTGCTCTTGAACAAGCTCGACGGGAATTAAGCGATTCCGTTAGTGAGGAAAGGGAGAGATTGAGCCATATTAAAGAAGATATAGCCCAAGCTCAATCAACCAGAGTAACCTTACAAACTCAAATTCAATGTTTGGAAGAAATCGTCCATCGATCTCAACTTCAATGCACTCAACTTCAACGTGAGATTGATCGATTGTCTCGGGAGGTTGATCGAATGACCGAATCGTCAAGCCGGGCTCAAGAAAATTCGGAAATAGACGATAACAACAGTTGAAATCACTAACGGATACAATTACAATCCATGAAACGTAAAACGACTTCATCTTCTTGGGAAGAGGTTTCGAAAGAGTACGGTAAATCCGTAGCCGATAAAGGTCATTATTATCACCGCAACGTTATATTACCGAGGTTGCTCAAACTTCTTGATTTTAAAAATCCTCAAGAACAAGTGGATAAACGAAATATATCCGACTTTCTTCTCGATCTCGGATGCGGTCAAGGCGTTCTTTCCAGAGCTATTCCTCAAAAAATCGGTTATCTGGGATTGGATGTCTCGCCTTCTTTAATTAGAGAAGCCGAGCTCAAGAACCGAAATAAAAATCATAGCTTTTCGATTAAGGATCTTTCCGTTGCAACAACAACCGAACATTCGAAAAATCCGATGGCTTTTTCTCATGCCGTTGCTCTTTTATCCTTACAAAATATGGAATACCCTGATCGAGCAATCAATTACGGAGTCTCTTTACTAAAAGAAGGGGGTGTTTTCATAGCGGTTTTAAATCACCCTTGCTTTAGAATTCCCAGATTGTCTTCATGGAGCGTGGACGAAAAACAACAATCCGTTTATCGTCGAGTCGATCGGTATCTCACGAAAACCTCCATTCCGATCGTCATGAATCCGGGTAAAAAGAACTCTGTTTCGACGATTTCTTTTCATTTCCCTCTTTCTTATTGGACTCAAGTCTTTTCCGAAGCCGGTCTGTTAATTAAATGTATGGAAGAGTGGATTTCCGATAAAACATCGATCGGTTCCAAAAGCAAAGCCGAAAATAAAGCGCGTAAAGAAATTCCTTTGTTCCTCGCTATCAAAGCCTATAAGATATCTTGTTTGAGAAAATAAAATTTTTATTTTATCTAATATTTATTTTTTTCATTAAAATAAAATAAAATCATTTTTTATTTCTATGATATCTAAATTGCGTCGTTTTTTTAAGTATGATATTTGGAATTATTCATGTTCACCTAAACAACCTTTTAAAAACTTTCTACTTAGAAGTTTGAAAACGGTTTTGATTATGTTAAAGATCTCAATTAAAAAAGACGTTGACAAAGGAGCTTCTTTATTAACCTATTACGGATTATTAACGATAGCTCCCGTTTTCGTTTTTTTCTTTAGACTTTCTCAAGGCTTTTTATCCAGTTTCGATTTTAAAGGTTGGTTATTCGAAAAATTTCCTACTTATCGTGATCAAATTCAAAAGTTATCGGAAACTGCTGCCTCCAATCCGGGAAAAAGCACTGCGATTATCGTACTGGCAGGAAGTTTTTTGGTTTTTTGTTGGGCAGGAATCAGTATCTTGAGAACCATAGAAGACACAATGAATCAGATTTGGGAATCTCATTCATTAATCAAGAGTTTTAAAAGAATCGGAGCTTATCTTGCCGTCGTTTTGATCAGTCCGGCCATTTTCCTTCTATCGAGTGGTTCTTTCGTTTACTTAACTAAAGTTCTTCCTCTAACACAACCTAAATTTTTAAATCTGAATACTTCAATCATTATCTTTTATTTTATTTCCTATCTTCTCCCTTATCTGATCGTATGCGTGCTTTTATCCTGCATGTATATGTTCATGCCCCATGCAGAAGTAAAGGCATCTCCTGCCTTTATTTCCGGATTCATTATCGGATCCTTGTATTATGTTCTGCAAGCTTGGTATTTCAGTTTTCAAATCAAGATATTTGACTACAGTGTGACCTACGGAGCTTTATCATCCCTTCCGATTTTAATTGTGTGGATGTATGTATGCTGGTACATGTTCCTGATCGGAGGAGCTTTGACATTCTCCCTACAAAACCTGGATACTTATTCAGGACCGGCCGTACATCTCCACGAAGGCGTTTTCTTCACTACGGTCATCTGTTCATTTATTCTCAGCTATTGTTTCGACATTTTCCGTAACGGTAAGCCTGCACCTTCTCTTAACGATTTGGCAAAAAAATTGAAAATAGGTTTATCCGAAACTCAAAAATATACTTCTTTTCTTATAAACCAAGGATTTTTAAATGAGATTATTTCATTAAAAGGCAAAAGGTACCAACCTTCTTCTCCTCTTGAAAAAATATCGATTATGACCGTCTTCGAATTACTGATTAAGCAACGAAAAAACAACAATTTTCCGAATCAAGAAAAAATAGAAATTATCGAAACCTCTCTAACAAAAATTCTTGAAGAAGGAAAATCATCATCTTTTAACTTGTTGGTAACCGATATTGAAAGTAAGTCATGATTAAAAAAAAACACCTTAAAACGACAATCATCCTTATTTTTTGCTTCGTTGGTCTGGCCGTTTTTTCCGTTCCTTATTTCTCTGATGTGTTTATTTGTAAAAAAATATTTGAAAAATTGATTTTAGAAAAAACCGGATGGAAATGTTCATATAAACATTCTTCTCTTTCATGGTTCGGTAAACAAACGTTATCTTCTTTAAAAATGGAAGATCCGAAAACCGGAAATCAGTTTTTCTGCGAACATTTGGAATTCAATACGTTTTTTCTGCCTCTCAGCAGCAGCATTCGCTCGTTGAAAATGGTTAACTGGACATATACGAAAAATTACGAGATCGTTTCTGAAAATAATGATCCGAACGTGTCCCTTGATAGAAAATTTCCGACTTCGATGTCTTTTTTTTCGGAAAACGGTAATCTCGTTTTCATCAACGGGATCGATGTTTTATCCGTACGAAACATCAATATAAGCAAAATAAAGACCTTCTGTCTCATAGAAGCCGATACAATAGAAAATGCAACCCCCGGAAATTTATCGATCGAGATTCATCCTGAAAATATCTCGAACCCCTTATCTTTGAAGATGAAGTCCGTTCCTCTTTCTCTTTTTCTTCTACCGTTTACTCAAAATTACATTAACTGTCATGACTTCGTCACGATGGGAAGCGAAACAAGCAAAGACGGAAAAGATTGGACCTGCCTGATTAGATCCGAAAATCTATATTCCGTAATCAAAGGACAAATCAGTAACTCCCATCTGATTATAGAAAAAGATCATGTTTCCTTTTTATCTCTGAAAAGTAAAATCGTATCTCGAATAATCAATGAGTCCCCTCAAAGTTACTTGTCAATTACGTCTTCGAATGCAGATGTAAAAATCGATTCCGCTTCAATTCCCCTATCTCTGTCCAAAATCAGCCGATGGCGAGGAGAGGGTTATGCTTTAATTAAAGACGTAACCGTAATCTCAGGAAATCAGGAAATCGTTTTGGAACGAAATAAATGTTTTTTTAAAAAAAATCCCGATACGACATCCGGCGAATTCTCATCCGAAGTCTTGTTAAACAAAGAACGATCCTTCCTTAAAGGTTCTTTTTCGTATGATCGAGAGTCCAATACTTCAAATATCGGGATCCACCAAACTAATATCTCGGAAAAATTCATAGAGCAAATTTTGCTTTTGAACAATACTGCCATTACTATTCCCCCTTCCGGAGAAAACTATTCCATGTTCTTTCTGGGAACATTCAAAAATTCAGAGTTTTCGGGACATATAAAACTAAGCGATTCCATGCTCAATATAGATTTGGAAACGAACGGTTCCTTTTCCAAACAATACTTTAAACTTAAAGGTCACTATGACTTCTCGGAACGCATTGTAAAAAATTACGGTTTACCGTTTAACGGTTTCGAGATCACGGCAAACGGAATCTCCGTTATTCAAGACCGGCGACTACACATCACCCGTTTAACGGGCACGGCTCAAAACGACAACGGAGAGATAAATTTTCATGCCGTCGAATCTCCTTATTCCAACGATTACTCTCTGAGTATTCACGGCAAACTCTTCGATTTGCCTCTATTTCATTCAGAGGAAAATTCTTCAGGCTTAACAATCAAGGATGCGGGATTCGCTTTTAATGTCGACGAGTATAAAAAAACAGCATCCGGAAACATCAAATTGATCGTTAAGGACTCTTTGCTGGATCCATACGAAAGCAGAATAGACGTGCCGCATATCGTTTTTAACAAATTTAATCCGAAGCAGTTGAAATCATGGAAAGATCTCTCATTAAACGCATCGGGAAAAGCTTTTCATCTATCTCTTCATCGAATTTTAAATTTTCTTAAAATACCTCCCGGAATGTTTTCGGATCCCACTGCCGATATGATCTTCGACATAAATGTCCATCCAAAAGACGGCACCGAAACGATTCTATCGGGAGAAATCATTTCGAAAAATCTGGAAATCATCGGAAAAATCAATATGAACGACGATCTGCTTTCGCAAGACAACAGTTCCGTCATTTTAAAATGGAAAATTTCTCCCGATGCTTATAACGCGTTTTTTGAAGATAAGACTTATTTTCCGGCATTCATGCTTAATCGAACTGCTTTAGCCGAAATCGTAATCGATCGCATGTCCTGCTTATCCGATACGAAAGGCTTTGATTGCTTAAAATTGCTTCCTGAAGGAAGCATGAGGATTTCATTAAAGGTATCCCCTTTATTGTTTTATGATAAAGAGAGTAAGGAAAGTATTATGATCGATGAAATCGAAGGACTTTTGGAATCTAATTCAGTAGATTCTCCTTTGATATACTCCGTCAACGGAAAGTCTTTTTCTCCCAACACCGAAAAAACAGCAACCGGATTCCTATCATTTTCGGGAGAAATTAGGGAACCCTTTTCAAAAACTCCCTTTTATAAAAGCTCTTTTACCGCAGAAAACGTATACTGCCCCTTCATTATCGGGGTATTTCCTTTTTCCCCCACATTAAGAAATAAACTGACGACCTTATCGGGGAAAAATGCCGACGTCGTATTGGAAACCGACTTTAAAGGTAATAAAGGAAAGGTCGACGTTAACATATCTTCTTCCGATTCCGAACTAAACGTAAACTTACCTTTAATAATTACTCCTTCCGAAATCACTCTTAGAGAACGAATGACGGCTAATTTTCAAATCAGCAATGCCGTCATCGAAGAAATTCTGAAAGATCTGAATCCTTTGATTTCTTTAGGAGCTACGTCCGATCACCCGTTGACTCTTGTGATTTATCCTAAAGATTTTTCCGTTTCTCTTCCTTATTCCATTGAAAAATTACGAATAGGCAAAGGCATTCTCAATATCGGAAAAATCAAAATTACCGAAAGCAAAGATATTTTGTCCTTGCTAACTTTAATCGGAGAACAAAAGATCAATCACCCGATCGATGCTTGGTTTACTCCCATCCATTTCGATCTTTCAAAAGGAATTCTTACGTGCAAGCGATTCGACGCCTTACTTCATCAAAACATTCACTTGGCTCTTTGGGGACAGACTGATTTATCCAACGGTCATATAGCCATGACTTTAGGAATAGATCCTATTGTTTTGGAAAAATATTTCAAAGGTCTTCCTTATTCCAAAGACAAACTCTTTTTAATTAAAATCAAAGGACATATCTCCGAACCGGAAATCGATTGGAAATCCGCCAATTCTCGCCTCAGCGTTTTGACACAGACGAAACTGGGTCAGTACTTCATCGGAGATTTTCTGGACAAAATATTTTCTACTTTCGGAGAAAAAACCCCTCCTCCCACTACTACTCCTTTTCCTTGGAAAGAACACAATCAAAAATAATTAATAATTATATATCTTAATAATTATTTTTAAATATAAACACTTTATTAATTAATAATAATAAGGTTGTTGTTATGGAACATAAATTTTTTTTCGATAAAATCAAAATAAAAAAGAAAAATGCCCAAGAAGATTCGAATTACTCCATTAAAGAAGCAAAAAGACAGGAATTATTCAAAAACGCTCATAAGATGTTAGCTAAAGCACTATATCCCAAAAGCGCAAGCGAAACTATCGAAAACGAAAGCATATTATCCGACAATGGCGCGTCTAACGAAAATCCCATGCTCAAAGATACGGAACCCGCAATCGATTCCTTAAAAAATAATTATCTTCCCCTAACGGGAGGACAATTGTTAGGCGATTTGATTATGTCGAATCACAAAATATCGGAATTGAAAACGCCTACCGATTCCGATCTTACGGATGCCGTTAATGTAGGTTACGTTCTTTCCAAATATCAAGAAGTCCAAGCAGTTTTATCTCAAGCGAGTTTAAATATCATTCAAAAAACCAATGGATTGGATGATCTGGCCAACGCCTTAAAAATGACACAAGCCGACCTCAAATTAGTAAAAATCGCTCTTCAGGTTCAATCGGAAAATCTTGAAAGTTATAATGCGTCCTGTTCCGAAACCGTGGAAAGATGTCTGGAAAATCATCTCGATAAATTTTCCGAAGAAATCAATGATATCAAAAGAACTTTTCTACCTTTGAGTGGAGGGTTTATGGAAGGAGACTTATTTATGTCTTCACAAATGATAACGGGTCTCAGAGAACCTGCGGAAAACGATCTCAGTGGAGCCGTTAATGTCGGATTTCTTAAAAACTATTTGATTCCTTTTGTATCGACACTTAATTCTACAACGCAAAGAAGTGAAACAAATTCTATGAATCTTGCCTCCGTTCAAATGAATTTTCTACCCTTAAACGGAGGAAAAATGCAGGGAACATTGGATCTTAATAACAATAAGCTCACAGGAATTCCTTATCCCCAGCACTCTACCGATCCCGTAAGTTTAGGGTTCCTGAAACAAGTTCTCTCTACTTTTAAACCCTCAACCACGGAAGAAAGTTCGGACAAAACGGACAAGATTAACTATCAACCATCGTTGAACAGCAATCTTCTTTATATTCACTCTCCGAAACTAATTCCTCAAAATCCTCTTCCCCTCGATTTATCGATGACCGGCTTCGTAGGTTGGACCTGGGAAACAAGTGCGATTTTTGATCAAGGCTCTTTACCTTGGGATAACGTCACACTTAAGGAAACTTCTCCTTCATCCGGTTGTTTCGAAATCCCGAACTTCTCTAATAATTTTAGGATTATCGGTAAACTACCCGGTACGTATACGATGAATTTCTCCATGATCGCCCTCATACCGTCTTTGGTGCAGATCACATACCCCACCATACGACTGATTGTCAACACGGAGAAATATCCTTGGAACGCCATAAATAAAAAATTCCAAAAACCGACAGTAATTCCTCTTCATCTCGTCACCGTTTCTCAAATCACTTCCGGAGGAAATGTTTATAACGTCGTGGAACTAACGTTAGCCAATGCAAATACAACCAAATCCTTTATTTTGCCCGTTAATGCTTCGGAAATCTCTTTTTACGTTCAAAACTACAGCGCCGGAAAAACGGACTCATGCTCCTTACACGTCATTCAAACCGAATTTATGCTGGCATGGAACGGATTTTAAACGATATACAATCCAAATTAAGGTTGATCCAAGATCAACCTTAATTGAAATTTTCCGAAGAAGGCGATCGATCGCCTTTATTTAAATATTGATGAATCAGAGAATCAGGCGCAGGTTTTCCGCAATCGTCAACTGAAAAGTGATCGACGATTCTACCGTTATCCAAAAGATAAACCGTATCCAAACACATGTTGACCAAAAGCATGTCATGGACGGACATACCTACGGTAACTCCGTGAGAAACAATATGCTTGACCAAATCGGCAAACGCTTCCGTTGCATAAGGATCCAAAGCAGCCGTGGGTTCATCGAAAAGTACTATCTTGGAATCCATAGACAAAGTTCTGGCAATAGCGACTCGTTGTCTTTGTCCTCCGGAAAGACTATCAGGATAACAATCAACCAAATCCTCGATTTCCAAAAACTTAAGAAATTCCATTGCCTTCTCGACGGCTATATCGTAGTTTTCGTTTTTTACCTTAATCTGAGGATGAACGCAATTCTTCAAAACGGTCATATGCGAAAACAAATCATAGCTCTGAGAAACAAATCCCACTCTTTGTTTATCCCGAACGATAATATTCCCGGAATCAACAACATTGAGCCCTACGATGGATCGTAATAAAGTCGTTTTTCCGGATCCGCTTTTTCCTATAAACAAAGTGACACGTCCTTCTTCCAAGGCGAAGGAAACCTTTTTAAGAATCGGCTTACTACCTCCGAAGCTACCTTTAACGACAATATCTTCGCCCTGTACTACCCACATAATTTTTTTCCTTTGTTTTCAAAAGATCCGGCAACGGAAGATACGACCGTCGTCATAATCAAATAAAAACCGGCACATAATAAATATATTTCCATGGGATTCATCTCCCGGCTCACAATATCACGGCTGATTTTCGTTAATTCCGGAATCCCCAAAACCATCAGGATACTGCTCTCTTTGATCAAAGTAACGAACTCGTTAGTTAATGAAGGTAACGTACCTCTAAGGGCTTGCGGCAATAAAATATAAATAAAAATCCCGAATTTCCCATACCCTAGAACCTTAGCTGCCTCCCATTGACCTTGAGGCAAGATATTAATTCCTCCTCTAATAATCTCAGCTAGATAAGCAGCCGAGTTACAACCCAAAGCAATAACGCCTGCCGTTAAAGGCGAAAGATCGTACCTGATAATCGAGGGCAACCCGAAATAGATAATCAAAATTTGTATGAATAGAGGAGTTCCCCTAACCAAAGAAACATAGGAACTGCCGAGAAAAGAGATTAATCCTTTTTTTATGTACCGACAGGATATAACCCCAATCAATAACCCCAGAGCAAAACCTAAAACGAGAGAAACCATGCTAACGGCAAACGTATAACCGCATCCCTTAAGCATCATCCACAGATTGTGCCTCATAACCCTTCATTCCGAAAAATAAATTGCAAAAACGGTATTATGAATGAATCATAGGTATTTTTCAAACACAAACAGAATAAAAATTCAATTTTTATGAATTTTTATTACTTTAAAAAGTTAAAATTTCCTTAACTCGTTTTTCCAGGACAGATGTATCCGCTACCGATAACGGAGTTACGAAAACCGTATCGTCTCCGGCAACGGATCCTAAAATCCGATCCGTAAGACTTTCGTCAACAACTCTTGCAATCACGGATGCCGAGCCGGGAACCGTCTTTATGACGATCAAATACTCATTCGAATGAACGGTTACGACCAAATCTCTTAAAGGAGTTTTGTTATAAGGCAAACGACCTTCCTTCGGAAGAGAATATTTCGGAAATCCATAAGAATCGAAGGTTTTTATGGCTCCTATTTTTCTTAATAAGCGAGAAACTTTAGACTGATTGACCGGAAATCCGGCTGCGGATAAAGCATGACAAATATCATCCTGGGTTCCTGCCGTTTCGGACGATAAAAGTTTTTTTAAAAAATCAAAAATAACTTGGTCCGTGCTTTTTTTGATCATATCGTTAAGTCAACAACAAATAGAGGGCGCATTCATATAATGGGCATGGCGCCCGCTCGTCGGAAACTTCTATAATAGTCGTTATGCATCATTTGTCAAGAAACGTTATGTAAGACTGAACATCGGAATATATTTCTAATCGACAAACGGCCGATTGTAGTTGATTATTACCCTAGGTTAACATTAAGATGTCTGTCTTCGTTCAAAACATTCCAAACCGTTTCCGAAAAACATGTCATGTTGGTATTAGGCGTTGAAAGCAGCTGCGACGAAACCGGATGTGCAATAGTGAAAGACGGAACGAAAGTTCTTTCCGACATCGTTGCCTCACAGATTGTACACGAAAAATTCGGTGGTGTCGTCCCTGAACTTGCTTCTCGTGCCCACACGCGAGTTTTTCCTGAAGTTCTTAAAAAATCTTTGAATGATGCGGATGTTTCCTTAAAGGAGATTGACGCCATTGCCGTTTCGGAAACACCGGGGCTAATAGGCTCATTATCCGTAGGAATCAACTTTGCCAAAGGATTGGCAACCGGTTTAAAAAAACCTCTCGTCGGTGTTAATCATGTAGAAGCACATCTTTATGCCGGTTACATGTTCGATCCCAAACAAGCGAAATTTCCGGCTCTCGGAATAGCTCTTTCGGGAGCACATACTTCTCTTTTTATCATGACTTCGCCGACCGACTTTTTCCTTCTGGGCCAAACTCTCGACGATGCCATTGGAGAAACTTTCGATAAAGTTGCCGGAATTCTGGGCTTTCCGTATCCCGGAGGACCTTTTGTGGAACGAGCGGCTCTTAAAGGCAATTGTAATGCTTTTCCCTTCAAATCCGGAAAAGTCGACGGCTACGATTTCTCTTTCAGTGGATTAAAAACCGCTGTTCTTTATGCCGTCAAAGGAAAAAATTCCGATAAATCTTCTCCTTCGATATTGAATTCGGATAAGGATATTGCTGACTTAGCCTCTTCTTTTCAAAAAGCGGCTTTCTTAAATATTGTCAAAAAATCTTTCGAAATCGTAAAAAGGTTTTCATGCGGTTCAATCATCGTCGGAGGTGGTGTTTGCGCCAATGATTATTTCAGAAAAGAGCTTGTGCAATCGGTTAAAGTTCCCGTTCTTTTCCCTCCGAAAGAACTTTGTTCCGATAATGCGGCTATGATAGCGGCGCTGGGAACCAAACGACTGAAAATCGAATCCAAAGAACTCAGGATTATTCGACCATGTCCCCGCGCTCAGTGGCAAAATTTCGATATTTCCGGACAATAGCCGAAGCTGCATTGTTGTCGATTGCTTTAACGGTTTCCTCTTGTTCCTCCGTTAAGCCGAATGCTTCCCAAAAAATTTCTCTGGCTATGCAAGAGGATCCTTTATCTCTGGACCCCAGACAGGTTAGGTTGGTTTCCAATATCACTCTTGTTAAGCATCTTTTCGAAGGACTCATGAGAGAGGGGAGCGAAACGGAGCCTCCGCAACCGGCTTTAATCGAAGAGTATTTCCTTTCCGAGGACCAAAAAACCTATACGTTTAAGTTGAAGAAAAGTTTTTGGCATAATGGGGATCCCGTTACGGCTTACGATTTCAAAGATTCCTGGATACAGTTGTTATCGAAAGATTTTCCCACTATTTTCGGTTACGTTTTCGATGGAATTAAGGGAGCCAAAGCTTTTCGAACCGGGAAAGGATTACGCGAAGACATCGGAATTACGTCTCCAAACGACGCTACTTTGATTGTAGAACTTGAACATCCGTTGTCTTATTTTTTGGACCTTTTAACCCTTCCGGCATTTTTACCGGTTCATAAAAGTGCTCGATCCCCACATGTTATCGGCATCGGAACGGAACCTTTCGTTTTCAATGGGGCTTTTGTGATCGATAATCGAAAGCCCGGCCATTCCTTAACGCTGAAAAAAAATCTCCATTATCATGATGAGCACAAAGTTCGACTCGAAAAAATCGAAATCAAAATCATTCCGGATAGCCATACCGTACATTTACTCTTCGAAAAAGGCATTTTGGATGCGGAAGGACCTCCTTGGGGAGGAAATATTCCTGTCGAGGCCGTTGAAACCCTGAAGCGAGAAGGGGTTCTTCATTCTTTCGATGTTGCCGGAACTTGTTGGTTATCGATAAACACGGCAAAACAACCGTTCAGTAACGAAAAATTAAGACGCGCTCTTGCCCTTTCCATAGATAGGGAAGCGATTGTCAAATACGTTCTGAAAGAAAATCAAAAACCGGCCGGAAGCGTGCTTCCCGGTTTTCGCCAAATCACCGTCGACAAGCGTTTCGGTTTGGAAATCATCGAAGCGCGTACTCTTCTGAAAGAGGCCCTTAAGGAACTGGGTATAACGAAAGAAGACCTTAGTGCCTGCTCTCTCATTTATTCTTCTTCAAGCTATCGTAACGCTCTAATCGCCCAAACCATACAGGAACAATGGCGACAACATTTAGGCATTTCTCTACCCCTTGAAGCAATGGATCATAAAATTCTGAACGAACGACGTATTAACGGACATTACTACATCACGACTGCGGATTGGATTGCCGATTTTTTGGATCCGATGTCTTTTTTATCGGTATTCGAAAAAGATTCCGGTTTACCGGCCTATTCATTGAAAAGTCCGGAATTCTCTAATCTAGTCGATCTTATTTCCAATGAAACCGATGAAGCAATCAGAGGAGATTTAATTCAAAAAGCCGAGCGTTTTTTAAGTACCGAGATCAAAGTCATTCCGTTATATCATCATTCTTTTGCGTGCGCATTGAAAAAATCCGTATGCGACGTCCGATTCTCCCACTTGGGGACAATGGATTTTAGGTATGCCGGCTTATCGAATCCTCACTGATTGAAATCAGATCTCACATTTTCCGAAAAATCGAAAATGATCCCAATCCGTCGTTCAGCAATCAATCGCTGCCGGTTATTTGCTGTTGAAAATCTCGATAACGAGCCTTTTCTTATCATTTAAAAATAAAAATCCCTAAAATAACCTCTGCTTTTTAACCTCCGAATAATATGAAAAAATATTTATTCCGAAAGCTCGTCTCCAATCTTATATCGCTTTGGATCGTGTTTTCAATCACCTTTTGGATCATGAGATCCATTCCCGGAGATCCTTTTACCTATGAGGACGGGAATCCCCTATCCGAGGAAACGATTGAAATTCTGAAAAATCAATGCGGACTGTCCGAACCGCTCTACCGTCAATATTTCAAATATCTGAAAGCAACGGTCAAATTCGATTTCGGCAATTCATTGGTATACCGAGATCGTAGCGTCAGAAACATCATAGCCTCTTCTTTTCCCGTATCTGCGATCTTAGGCCTTCAAAGTTCTTTTCTCGCTATAATCTTCGGCCTTTTTATGGGATGGACAGCTTCATTGAAAACAAAGAAGTACCTTCCTAAAATCGTCAGCGGAAGTATCATGCTGCAAATTTCCGTTCCCGGATTCATCCTGGCTACGCTCTTGCAATATTTTCTGGCTTTTAAATGCCGTCTTTTTCCCATAGCTTGCTGGGGATCTTTCTCTCATACGATACTTCCTTCCGTTTCTCTGGCGGCAGTACCTGCAGCTTTTATTGCTAAATTAACGAAAAGTTCATTTGCTTCCCTGATAACTAAAGATTTTATTTTGTCTGCTCAAGCCAAGGGACTCTCACGAACCGGAATCCTTTTCCGACATGCCTTGCCCCATGCTTTTTTTCCCGTTCTATCTTATCTGAATTTCATGATTACCAATTTAATTACGGGAACTTTTGCCGTAGAGAACATTTTCGGTATTCCGGGATTGGGTAAATGGTTCACTCAGAGCGTACTTCAAAGAGATTATCCCGTCATAATAGGATTGGCCGTTTTTTACGGCGTATTTTTTATGACCGGTTCATTAATTATCGATTTGATGCAGGCCGGAATAGATCCCCAAATAAGACGAAATTTGTAAATAGTGAGGTAACGATTGTTTTTAAAAAATTTATTAAGGAAAACATTATTCCTCTCAATTCTAGTCGTGATCCCGGTTTTTTCCTGCCGCAATTCGAACCTCGACAATGAGAGTAAAACCGTTACGATAGCTATTTTGAATTTTCCTACCGAGTTCGATCCGCGAACAGCGCAAAGGATATCGGACAGAACCGTTCTTGCCAATTTATACGAAGGACTTTTGAAAGAAAGAGAAGATAACTATTCTCTTGAATATGCGTTAGCCGAAAGTGTTCATATTTCCGAAGACAATCTTATTTATACTTTTAAACTTAAAGACACTTATTGGAGTAATGGAGATCCCGTAACCTCAACGGATTTTAAGGAATCATGGCTTCAATTGCTTTCCCCCGATTTTCCTGCCGTGTCGCCTAAAATTTTGGACTGCATAAAAAACGCCCGAAAAACCGGAAAAGGAATACCGATTACGGAATCGGTAGGCATTTACGATCCGGATCCTCATACTCTCAGAATAGAATTGGAAAGACCCTATTCCTGTTTCCTTAAACTAACGACAACCCCCGTCCTTTTTCCCGTTCATAAAAATATTAGGCACTCCTACCTAACAGGAAAAAAAACCGGAACCGGAGATGTCATTTCCAGCGGACCTTTTCGCATAGAAGAAAGTTCATCCGATAAGATTCTCTTGTTAAAAAAAAATAATTATTATTACGACAAACGTTTGGTCCGATTGGAAGCTCTTAAATTCCTCTTGATACCGTCATCTCATACGGCCTATCTCATGTTTCGAAATAAAACGATTGATTGGTTCGGTCAACCTTTTACCGTCATTCATAATGAAGCTTTGGACGAATTGAAAAAAAATCAAAACCTTCTGAAATTCGATGTCGTGGGAACGACTTGGCTTTTATCAAACCATACATCCGGACCGTTAAGCAATAAAAAATTCCGACAAGCTCTTTCTCTATCGATCGATAGAGAAAATATCGTGAAGGGTGTTCTTCGTGCTCACCAACTTCCTACCTCAAAAATATTGCCTCCGAGTTTTCATTCCTCATCTCAATATCTAACGGAAAAAACCGACTACAATACAGCTAAAGCTAAACAATTATTTAAAGAAGCCATTGAAGAAATGGGAGTACGTCCGCAGAATTGTCGGTTCAAACTCTCCTATTCCACAACGACTCCCCGTTACGCTCTTTTGGCTCAAGTTTTATGTGAAAATTGGCAATCCGTTTTGGGTCTGGAAATATCTCCTCAAGGATTCGACAAAAAAACGGTCAATTCACTTATGGAAGATAAAAAATTCGATATGATCATCGATTGTCGTATTCCCGCAATCAACGATGCCGTTAATTTTTTGGAAATTTTTGAATCCTATAAAAGATTTTATTTTTTGATCCTGGAAAAAGAAAAGTTCACAAAACTTTTAATGCGTATACGAAAAGAAAACAACTACTATGAAAAATCCATATTGCTTAGACAGGTCGAAAAATTTTTCGAAGAGGAAAGCACGATTATTCCCATTTACAGCATTTCTTTTGATTTTGCCGTTAATCCCCGATTAACCGGATTTCGTAATTGTCTTTCCGGAAGTGTAGATTTTAAAACTGCCGAAGTTAAATAATGTTTTTCAATGCGTTTTAATGATTTTTTTTTTAGAATTCCCTTTCCGTTATTTAGGAGAATGACAAGCAAATATCTTTTTCGTTCAAAAAATTTTAAGCCGTTTCTTTCTTTTTTTATCCTTAGGGTTCTGCGTTTCAACAACAGTGATTTTCGGCTCTTCTTTGAAAATCTCCGAAAGAGTAGATCTGTGCTTGCCTTTAATTGAAGAACCCATTTCTTTGGATCCCAGGTACGCTAGTCGCGTATATGAACAAACTTTCATGAAATACTTATTCGAAGGATTAACAAGAGAAACTCCCGAAGGTTACGAACCGGGATTAGCTCGCGAAATCAATGTTTCGAACGATTATAAGACTTACACTTTTAAACTCAGACGAACCTTTTGGAGTAACGGAGATCCTTTGACAACCGAAGATGTCATTCAATCATGGCAACAGGTTTTATCGTCTCTTTTTCCAAAAAGTATGCATTCTCATTTCGAAGTTATAAAAAATGCCTCTAAGGTGTCTCAAGGTCTTTTAACATCCGACCGACTGGGGCTTAGAGCACCGGATTCGGAAACTCTCATTGTAGAACTCGAATATCCCGAACCTCTTTTTGCGGAAATCATTTCTAAGCCGATGTTTCTTCCCGTCCATCGTTTGACGAGAGAATCATACGAACATTCGTCGTCGCCGGTTGCCATTTTTAACGGTCCTTTCTTTATAAAGGAAAAACAAACGGGACACAAAATTATCCTCGTCAAAAATAATTTTTACTGGGATACCGATAACGTAGCCTTGAACAAAGTCTCTTTTTTCATTCTTAACAACGTTTATACGACCAACCTTTTGTTCGAAAAAAACGAATTGGATTTTCAAGGTCAGCCTTTGGGCCATCCTTTACCGAGAGATATTTTATTAGCGTTAAAGAAAAGTCGACAATTGCAGTCTTTCGACGTTAACGGTACTTTTTGGATAACCTTCAATCTCGATAAGGAAGGTCCTAACGATCCCAATCTCAGAAAAGCCCTGGCTTTCTCGATAGATAAGCAGAAAATCATCGATACCATTCTTCTTGGAGAACAAAAACAGGCCCACGGATTATTTCCCGGGTATGACTTTTCCGAAACCGAGACGAAAAAAAACCCTCTTATTTACCGAGATAAGGTTTTAGAGAATCCGCAAACGGTTGCCGCTCTGAATAAACTATCATTGATTTATCCATCCAATTTATTAATATGCGCCAGAATTGCTCAGGCCCTTCAACAACAGTGGAAAGAGATCCTGGGATGGGATGTGCCTTTGAAGGGAATGGAATATCAATCTTTTATCCATAAAAAAAGAAAAAAGGATTTCACACTGTCTACCGGCGGATGGATTTGCATGAACCGTCATTTAAAACACTATATGACGACTACGGACGGATACAGCATTCTCTCCCATTGGAAAAATGCCGAATTTTTAAAACTTTCTCTTCGTTTAAATAAGGAAACCGAAGAACGGGAACAACAATTAATCGCCAAGCTTATCAACGATATTTTAAATGAGGAGCTTCCGATCTATCCCATCTATCATTACAAATTCAATTATGCAACGAAAAAAGGGCTTTATGGGATTCGAAATCTATCCTCGGGCACTTTGGATTTCAAATATGCCTCTTGGGGAAAACCTTCGTCGAACGTTGAATCGAAAAGATAAAAACATTATGATCTCATTCGGAATGCGTCAAGTCTAAAAAATGCATCTTTTAGACTGTCAGTAAGATTAAAAATGAGGTTATTCATAAAGTGTCGAAAAAACCTTCCGTCATTTTCGCATCTCCGCATCCACGGCGCAAGCGAAACTTTTTGTTATTTTCCGGAACGATTATTTTAACCGTTTTGGTCCTGTATGCTTTCCTATCGCCTTTTTTTCTTCCTTCTTACGAACGAACCGATCTTAAACTCACGTTAGCTCCCGCCTCTCTAAAACATCCCTTCGGAACCGATTGTCTGGGTAGGGATCTATGCGCAAGAGTAGCTCTCGGCATTCGTATTTCTCTTATCGTCGCCTTGGCGGCAGCCATTACCGATTTCGTTATCGGGGTTTGTTTCGGCGGTTTATGCGTCCTTTTAGGCAAGACATACGATAATATCCTAACTCGATTTATGGATATTCTTTATTCGATTCCACGAATACTTCTCATTATCTTATTTATGCTTGCTCTTCCTCCGGGCATTGCATCTTTAATCATAGCGATATCGATAACCGGATGGATTCCTTTAGCTAAAATCGTAAGGGGCCGGTTTTTAAGTCTGGGGAACAAAAGTTTCGTATTATCGGCAAAAACCATGGGAGCAAATAAAAGACATATTCTATTGCGACATTTTTTACCCAATGCTCAAGCTTCCGTGTTATCTTCTCTTATCCTGACCATTCCTTCCTCCATTTATACCGAAGCCTTTCTCGGCTTCATCGGACTGGGTGTCCAACCTCCTCAAGCCGGTCTCGGCTCTTTAGTTAGAGACGGGCTCAACTCCATTCATTATTACCCAGGACAATTTTTAATCCCTATCACTTTCACTGTATCGATCGTGCTCTGTTTTAATTTTATAGGAGAAGGGTTAAAAGAAATTTTTGAAGAAAGAGGAGAATATGCCTAAATCTTTACTTCGTCTGCAAAAACTCACCGTTTCGGCAATAACACCCCAAAGCCGAATCGTTCCCATCATTAAAAACGTCTCCTTTGAAATTCCCGTAAACGGAAGTATGGCAATAGTAGGGCAATCGGGATGCGGTAAAACCATGATTATGAAATCCGTCATGGGTATTCTTCCGGATAATTGTCGAATTTCCTCAGGCGAGATTTTTTTCGGAGAAAGGCTCATTCATTCGTCTACTTCTTCATACGATTCCGAAATTCGAGGAGTGAAGATAGGTACTATTTTTCAACAACCGACTTCATCACTCAACCCATCCATGAAAATAGGCACTCAGATGACGGAAGGCCCTATGTATCATCTGAAAATCAATAAAGCCGAAGCCAAAGAACTGGCTCTTCATTTTCTGGGTAAAGTTAAAATAGAAAATCCCGAAAAATGTTTTCATCAATACCCTTTCGAACTCAGCGGCGGTATGCAACAAAGAATCGTTATTGCCTCGGTTTTGTCGTGCAAACCCGATTTGATTATAGCCGATGAACCGACTACGGCCTTAGACTCTCTCTCGCAATTTCAGGTTCTTAATTTATTACGCGAGCTTAAGGAAGAATACGGTCCGGGACTTCTTCTCATTACTCATAACCTAGCCATCGTTCCGGAAATTTGTCAGACGATAACCGTTATGCACCAAGGGAGTCTCATCGAACGGGGAACGGTAAGAGAGATTTTTTCGAACCCCAAAGAAAAATTCACCCAAGAACTCCTACGTTCGGTCCCTAAATTACCTTACGGTCCCGATTACCCTCATAAAAACCTTCGATTCAAACCGGCCCGGGAAGATAAGGAACTTGAGTTTTTTTTAAACACGGCAACCGCTATCAGTAAAAGAATCTAATCATAATGAAACCTTTAGTGTCGATACACCAAGCTTCTCTGCATCTCAAACTCGGAAAATTCGTAAGTCGGATTTTAAATAACATTTCCTTAGATATTTTTGAAGGGGAATGCTTGAGCTTGGTAGGGGAAAGCGGGTCCGGAAAAACTTCATTGGCTCACGTTCTTGTCGGACTAACGGCTCTTTCTTCCGGAAAAATCGTTTTTCACGGAGACGTTCACTGTGAAAAAAACGGAAATCGTGGAATACAAATCATCTTTCAGGATATCGGAGGCTCTCTCAATCCTAAAATGACTGTTTCGGAGATTATATTGGAGTCTTTGGTGATTGCCGGAAAAATTAAAGAAAACGAAACATACTCTCGTTTCAGAGAAATCATGGAGATCATCGAACTTCCTTTATCCTTAAGAAATGCCTATCCCAAAGAACTCAGCGGAGGACAAAAACAAAGACTTTCTATAGGAAGAGGCTTAATATCCCGCCCTCGACTCTTGATTTGCGACGAACCTCTTTCCTCTTTAGACTCCATTCGTCAAGCTCATATCATGAATGTATTTCGTACAATTAAAAAAGACTTGAATATCACGATACTTTTTATCAGTCACGACCTCACGGCAGTGCATTCCCTTTCCGATCGCATTGCGGTTATTCACAGAGGTTCGCTTGTGGAAGTTGCCACTCGAGACGAGCTGTTTTTAAATCCGCGTCATTATTATACGCAAGAACTTTTACGTATGATTCCGGACTTTTGTTATTACGACTTTTCAAAAGTCCCGTAAACGAATCGCAAACACCCTTCTTTTATAAGAAATGATAATTTCGGATATTATGCATTCGATTACTAATTGAATTTATTTAATAAAATTAGTAGAATAATATAATAAAGATTTTATTTTATTTATCGAGGTTAGTTTATGACTCAGTCTGCATCCACAAATTCAGGATATGGTCCGGATTTGCATTCCCCCCTTATATTAAATAACGAGACAATCGAAGAGATAACTAGTGACAAGAAAACAAATGACCCTTCCCGTGTTGCCGCTTTCTTTAAAAAGATCCTTCCGTTAAACGCAAACGGTACATTAAATACCAGTAAGGCGGTAATCACTGCCCTCGTCTGTTTCATTATCCTCGGCTTACTGGCAGGTATAATCGCCGGCGCGGTTACGGGAAGCCCTTTCATAGGACTCGGGATAGCAACGATTGTTCTCAGCGTCTCCTGTGTCGGTTTACTTACACAATATTTCGTAGATAAAAAGAAGAAGCCGTCTCAAATTCAAAGCGAGCCCGATAACCGAAGCAGTCGTTCGCCCGGATCAAGACCTAGGACTACGAGAGAAGCAAGTCTGGAAAGGTTGCTAACAAGAACAGAAGGCTTAGCCGATAGCGCGGCAGACTTTAGTAAGGGTGCTCGATTATTGAAAGAGAAAGCAAAACAGGAATCGGAAACCGGATCTTTGGTTGACAAATTCAAGACGTTCTTCAATTTCAACCGAGAAAATACATAAACATGTAAATTCGCGATCTTTTCAATTATGCTTTGAAAAGATTATAACCTAGCGTTTTATATTTATTTTCAAGAGTACGATCCGGTGGCAACTCAAATTGAAAATAATCTTATAAGTAGCGGTAGAGAAAAAATAGCTTCATCTATGGGAATCTATATCCGAATGGGACCTAAGCGTTGAAGCGTTGAACCGTCTTAGGGATTAGTCTGCTCATCCTAGGTCTCTTATTAAAGGCGGCCGGTATAACCGTGAGTATAGTTTTGGGCCAGCCCTCTACTATCCCCGATAGCCGTTGTCGGATTGATTTTAACGGTTATCGGAGGGATAGCTGTAATGAAAGACGGTAAAGACACTTCCGGATGAAGACAAGATATTCCATACCAATAGAAACAATCGTGAGGAGTATAACTACTATATCGGATGAAGACGGATTCGGTCATCGACAAACGCTATGTCAAAGGTAAGAGGGCTTCCCATCAATAACGTCAATCACTGGTGTTACGGATACAGCAAGAGTTTTTCATTAATGAACAACCGAATCGTACACGGACCTGTGCATTTAGGCAATGGACTATAGAATCGAGAAACCACTGAAGCCCTAAATAGCGATGATTATTTTTTATTAACAATTCATAATTAATAATATTGTGATTTTAATCGTTTTCGATTAAAATCAACTTATATTATTTTGAAAAATTTATAGTATCATGAGTTCTCAAATCGAAATCAACAACCGTGAATCGGCGGAGCCGTTTAATCGGGATATCGTAAACGAAGCAAACACCTCTTCCTCTACCGGAACCGAAAGATTAAGGATTTTAGGCATTACTCTTTTAGTCATCGGTCTTTTATTAATCATTACGGGTATAGCTTTGGCTTCGGCCTTATCGAATCCCTTATTACTTACAGTAGCTGCCTTCGGGTTGATGTTGACAATCCCCGGAGCGGTTTTATTGCTAAAAGCAACACGAAAGGAAGGGGCTTTTCTGCCCTCAAGGAAGCCTTCTTTAGGACTCGAAAAACCCGAAAGAATGCCCAGAGAGATGTTCACTCCTAACCAAATACGAGAAACGTTGTTAGATTTATTTGACGACAACTCTTATTCCGGTTGGAATAAAACGTTTTTCGAGAACAAAAAAGGATTGCAGTTAGTTTTCGCTCAGGGCAATCTGATTGAAAATCAACACGTACCGGCAGGCGTTGAACTGGTCACCCTTTTGGTTAACGCCGCAAATCCTCAAGTAGCGGTAACGAGCGGCGGAACGAATGGGGTTATATCAAAAATGACTTCTTCAAGCGCTTGGGCCGCAACCAAACCCAAAGTCCCTCTAAAACCGGGTCAATTTACTATGGGACCCTGGGCTCCTTCAGGCAAATTTGCCGAAGAAGAAATACATTGGGATATGCTTTGCCAATTCCTAGGTCCGACAGCTGAACAATGCCGGAATGATCCTGAGATTCTTTACAGGATCCTTCAGCCGGGCTTTGAACAGCTTTTCAGACAATGCCTTGATAAAGGTATAAACTTCATACAACTGCCTTTGATATCCTGCGGTATTTATGCACCTCTAGGAGACCGGCAACAAGAGGTATGGAAGCAAGCCGTTGTGGCAGCCATACTGAGTGCTTTAACGAATGTCGAATCAGACGTCAGGAATGGTCGGACCTTATGCGTGGTTATCGTTGATCTTGGCAGAAGACCTTTAGAAGATATTATAAATTGAACTATTTATGATTAACCTATTAATAGGCGATGATTATTTTTTATTAATGATTCATAATTAATAATATTGTGTTTTCAATTAAAATCAATTAATATTATCTTAACAATCGAATCCCTTATTACTTAAGCTAGCTGCTTTCGAATTGATGTTAACAATCTCAGGCGTAGTTTTTTATTGATAAAAGCCGAACGAAAGAAACAAGCCTCTTACGTTCGCTTGACAATGGATTTTCCTTAACTAAGCGTACAAAATATTTTACAAACCAAATTCCGATAAACAATGAAATTCGATCATAAAGTTTTTGAATATTTGAATATTCAAAAAATCCTTAATTTTCCGTACAATCGGGGCCAAGATATACGAGCTTGTTTAAGACAAAATTCGCGTTACGAGAATTGTGGTTTTCATTTTCCCGAAAATAAATCTAAATGAATAAAACTAAGAAAGATCAATGATAAAAGAAATACTTCTAGCACTTGAGGCAGGTAAATCGGCTGTCGAATTTATGGAAAAAATCAGAGCCGATTACAAAAGACTTCACGAAATTCTTGATAACGGTAAAGATATCGATCAAGTGCAAAACTTATCGGAGCTCAAAAATATTATTTTTGGAGCAAAAACAAGGGAAGAGTCCTTGATTGAAAAGTGTTTTTCCTTACAAGAGGAAGTAATAAGACTGAAATCCGAGATCGGTCAAAAAAAAACATTAAAATTTACCAAAAACGTTTTTCAAGACGAGCAGGAAAATTATTATTGCCCCGCTTGTTACCAAGCGAAAGACCCAAGAGCAGTTTTCCTTATTTCCGATGATCCCAATGAATACGAACATTGGAGCTGTCCTATCTGTAAAGATGTATTTACAAGTAGAGAAGCGCAAATGAGAAAACAAGAAAAAATCGAGCAATCGATAGTAACAAGGCAGTTTTAAAATCCGTATTTCCTGAATGATTTTCATTTTATTCACTTAAAGAACCGTTTGTTGATAAACTTTTAAAATGTTGACGGTAAGAAAATTACTTATTTAAGTTTGTTTAATATTAAAAAAATTAAATATGAACATAATAAATATAGCATCTGTATTATTTTTTTAATAAACAACTAATTAAACAGACCTTAGGTCTTAACCGGAGGGATGGGTTTTATGAGTTGTTGCTCTGTCGGATGTCGTGAAGTTTTTGATGCCTGAATAAACGGTCCATTTAATTTCACAATATGATTAAGAGCGGTAGAAGCAACATAAAAAGCAGCAAGACCGCATAGGCATTGTTGAAGTGGTTGAAGGTCTATTCTTACTCGTGAACTACCAGCCGTCTAAAGCCGGTTGGCTTCCTGCTCAATATTCCTACCGGGAACAAGTTTACACAGGCTATCCTCGTAGTTCCTACGATTCTTATTTATAGTATGGGCCGCTTTCAGCCCATCGTCTAAAGCCAATGGGATTTACGCTCAGTCTTAATTTAGATTGGATACTACGCCTAATAGCTTTTGCCATCCTGACAATACGAAAATTGTTCGTAAATTAATTAAATAGAAATTAAATAAAAACAAATATTATAATTGTTTCCTTAAGTAACAGAGGATAAGTTTTATGGGCTGTTGTTCCGTCGGATATCGTGAAGTTTTTAATGTATTCAAAGACCATCATGAATCAACTTATGTCAGCTATGTCAGCGGGGATGTTAAAGCGCGATGTTGCTCATTATTATTAGTGACGACTCCATTTTTAGCACAATTTCTTGGTATTATGACTATTAAGGAAGGCATAGTAGAGATAATTAGAAAGGGTGAGATCGCGTCCGGGTGGGCCAACATACTTGAAGGTATACTACTATTCCTACACTTAGGTGTGATATTGTGGTTAGTAGCTTTGGCCATCTATTTAGTACGAAAATCAGCCGGACAAAAGCAACCGATAGCTTCTTGAATTAACTCAAGGCTAAAAATAAATTACATGTTGTGATGTTTCTGCGTGAGTTAGTGATTTTTTCTTTTATCGGGAAAATCAAGTTGATTTGCATTCGAATTTGAGGATGAGTCTTGTGGGGTGTTGTTCCGTCGGATATCGTGAAGTTTATAGTGCATGGATAAAGTCTTATGAAGAGTCAAAGGTTGCTGGGGTTTTATATTAGCACTAACGGTGCTCCCCTTAATTTCTCAATGCGTAGATGTCTTGGTGACTATTGGCGTATAAGTCACATAAAAAAAGTGAATTCGCGGAAGGCTTATCTGATCTGATTGAAGGTATGCTCATGATCTTACATTTAGGTTAGACACTATGCCTAATAGCTTTGGCCATCCTAGCCATACACAAATTATTCGGAAGCAAGCCGGTTCCTGCCAATCCATAAACCTTTAGTTAGATCGATTTTTAAGGGTAAGTAAATAAAAAAGTCATTTCTTAATTTAGGAAAATATTCTTTGAATATGCGATTTACATTGGGCGTTCAAGCGAAAACGATCGTTTTTCTTAAGCAAAACAACTATTGATTCAAGATTATCAACACATATTTTATTCGGATTAACGATTTTTCCAATTCCGTAAAGTTTAGCGTTTTGTATAGTTCTCAAAACTAAAATTATGACCGGATCGACCTAAATCAAAGTTAAATCAAAAATCTTGGCATAGGGAAATTTTCATTAAGTTTAAAATAGGATTTCAATAATTTTTATTCTCTATAAGATATTGCGAAATCGAAAAAAAACACCCGTAAATCATTCAGACAACTAATCTACACATAGCCAAAAACAAGGTTTCGGATTATATTATGCTCGGATGACCGAATTATTGCTCGGACAACCTTATTTTAGGATCGCACTCATGAGTTCTCAAACATCTCGAAATCGTGAATCTTAGACAATCTGATTGATTAAAAAAATAACCGGTACTATCTTCCGCATTTATGGACGTTGCTCATATTTTAGAGGATTTAGCTTATGACGTCGGTTCTCTTCCTCGGGAAGCTATTGAAGCGGCCGTTGCTAAAAGGGATATTATATCCCCTTATCTACTATCTATCCTTGAAGAAGCCATAGATCGGATTCCCGAGATCATAGAAGATGAAAGCTATCAAGGTCATTTATATGCCATGTACTTATTGGCTCAATTCAGGGAAATTAGAGCCTTTCCTTTAATCATGCAGCTGTTTTCATTCTCCGGAGACATACCTCATGCCATCGCCGGAGATGTGCTTACCGAAGACCTCCCACGTATTATGGCTAGTTTGTGTGATAATATTCGTCTTATTCAAGAAATCATCGAAAATCCCAATATTAACGAATACGTCAGAGCAGCTGCAGAAACCAGTCTCGTGGTTATGGTGGGCGTAGGTAAACAAGACCGTAATTCCGTAATCGATTATTTTCGACAACTTCTTGAATATAAGTTAGAAAAAGTTCAATCTTTTGCTTGGGACAATTTGATAGCCGTTGCCTGTTCCCTATATCCTGAAGAACTTCTGATTTCCATAAAAAAAGCTTTTGATGCCGATCTCATCGATCCGTCTTTTATCAGTTTTGAAGACGTTACCAATATCATTAATGAAGAGACGAAAAGAGATTGTCTGCTTGAGTTGCATCAGACAACGGAATTAATAGAAGATACGTTATCGGAAATGGAAAAATGGTTGGAAAACGATCCTATATCCCCGTTCGAGAATTACTAAAAAAAAGAGGTAAAGTGAATAAAAAACGTCATTTTTTTTCGGTCTTAGCTTTATTGGGTGTTCTCATCGGCCTCTGGTTTATGCCTCATCCCGCAACGATTTCAGATCAGGCTTGGCGATTATTCGCCGTCTTCGCCACCACGATTATGGGTGTGGTTCTACAACCCTTTCCTATGGGAGCGGTTGTCGTTATGGGCATTAGCATACTACTTTTTACGAAAACTCTCTCTCTCGAACAGGGACTCTCCGGATTTCATAATCCTATAGCTTGGTTGGTTTTGATCTCGTTTTCCATAGCCAAAGGCATTATCAAAACAGGTCTCGGGGAAAGAGTAGCTTATTTTTTCGTAAAAGTACTGGGTAGAACCCCCTTAGGTATCGCTTACGGTCTTACCATAACCGATTTTTTGTTAGCGCCGGCTATACCCAGCGTCACCGCTCGTTCGGGAGGAATTATTTTTCCCGTAGTTACCAGTTTGGCCAACTCCTTCGGTAGCTCTCCGGATAAATCCACTTCGCAACTTATCGGTTCTTACCTCATAAAAGTGGCTTATCAAGCTTCGGTTATTACAAGCGCCATGTTTCTGACGGCAATGGCCGGAAACCCTCTGTTAGCCGCTCTTAGCGAAAGCGTAAACATCTCTCTTTCGTGGTCCACTTGGGCTATTGCCGCTATAGTTCCCGGTATTTTGAGTTTAATTTGTATGCCTATCATCATAAGGAAAATTTATCCCCCCGAAATCAAAAGCGCTAAATGTAAAGAAGCTGCCGAAACGGCGAAAAGAAAATTAAAGGAAATGCCTCCTTTAAGTCTTAAGGAAAAAATACTTCTTTTTATTTTCTTTGCCCTCATTGTTCTCTGGATCTTCGGAGATTATTTCGGAATCAATGCTACCGTAGCGGCCATGGTCGGCCTATCTCTTCTTTTGATTTTCGATATTCTTGATTGGAAAGATGTAATCACCAATTCTACGGCCTGGGAAACATTTATTTGGTTCGGAGCTCTCATTATGATGGCTTCTTATCTTAATCAATTCGGTTTCATACCCGCATTAGGAGAATATAGCGCAATTATCGTTAAAGGATTATCCTGGAAGATCGGCTTCCCTATTCTATTTCTGATTTATTTTTATTCTCATTATTTGTTTGCCAGCAACACTGCTCATATAGGAGCTCTTTTTCCGGTATTCCTGGTTGTAGCGACTTCTATGGGAACAGACCCGATGCTTGCCGTTCTTTGTTTCGCTTTTTCAAGCTGTCTTTTTGGAGGATTAACGCAATACGGTAGTGGACCTGCTCCCATATTTTACGGTTCGGGATACGTAACGGTCAAAGATTGGTGGAGAGTCGGATTCATTCAAAGCTTATTCAATATTTTCATATGGTTTGTCCTAGGAAGCTTGTGGTGGAAAGTATTAGGATTGATTTAGTTCCGAACCCTGCGTCATATTTTAAGTCACTGACTCACACAACATCACGGACGATACCGTGAATGAATACAAGATAGTAGCATTCTTTGCATGAACGTATTTCATTCGAATGAATCGTAATTATTTTATAAAAAATGAACTGAAGTCATTTAAATACAAATAAAAGCCATCAAAAAATAATTTGTTGTAACATAAACGATAATATTGCTATCGTCCCAAGTAAATTTGTTGTGCCCTTTTAATCGAATGAGTGACGTATTATTATCCCCTTTAGAAACTATTGTAAGAAACTACCGCTCGATCCTTCCCTCATCCCTAAACAATATAAGTTCTCTTCTTGCAGTTCCGGACAAGGAAACCGTCAAATTTACTCATAGTAAAAAAGATATTCTGACTTCTTTTCCCCTGACTGCGGATCGTCCCTATATGAAGCTGATATCAGGCAATACGTCGCCTCTGAAAGCTCTTAAAATAGGCGTTATATTTTCGGGAGGACCTGCTCCCGGAGGACATAATATTATTGCCGGTTTATATGATGCCGTGAAAACCGTTCATAAAGACGGTACCGTAATAGGCTTCCTTAACGGGGGAGCAGGGTTTCTCGAAGGTTCGTATATAGAAGTTACCGAAAGCTTGGTGAACGACTATCGTAATACAGGCGGATTCGATATGATAGGTTCGGGAAGAAAAAAAATCGTTTCCTCAGAAGGCTGTTCGTGCGCCTTAAAAGTAGCTTCCGATCTTAAACTCGACGGTTTGGTAATGGTCGGAGGAGATGGTTCCAATACCAATACGGCCGTACTGGCCGAATATTTTGCTAAAGAAGGATCTCCAACCGTTATCATAGGCCTACCTAAAACCATAGATGGAGACTTGCATCATAATTTTCTGGATGTTCCTTTCGGATTTGATACGGCTACTAAATTCTATTCTTCAATTATCAGTAATATTTCCAGAGATGCTCTTTCTGCCAAAGCCTATTATCATTTCATTAAACTTATGGGACGATCGGCTTCTCATATCGTATTGGAATGCGCTTTACAAACGCATCCTAATATTGCTCTGATAGGAGAAGAAATTGCTTGTAAAAAAATGACTCTGAAAAAAATCGTATCGAAAATCTGTTCCATTATCAATAAAAGAGCCTCCATAGGCAAATATTACGGGATTATCCTCATACCTGAGGGAATCATAGAATTCATTCCGGAAATCGTTAATTTGGTTAAAGAAATCGAAAATTCCAAGAATGAAGCGGATTCCGATATCCTGAAACATCTTTCTCCCGAATCTCTTGAAATCCTACAATCATTTCCCCCTAAAATAGCCGAACAACTTTTATATGATCGCGACGCACACGGTAATGTGTGGTTATCCAAAATATCCGTAGACGAACTTTTCATGCATTTGACGTCACAAGAATTATTCGCCAATTATCGGGATGTGCCTTTTAATGCAACTTCTCACTTTTTAGGTTATGAAGGTCGATCCGGTTTACCGACACGATTCGATAACGATTATTGTTACGCATTGGGTTTTTGTGCGGTCGCACTTATACGTAACGGACTTAACGGGTATTTAGCAACGATTGCTAATATCGTTTCTTCTCACACAATGCAACAACCCATGGCTATTCCTATTACATCGATGTTGACAATGCTCCCCAACGACGGCACTCCTAGTCCTCTAATAAAAAAATATCTCGTGAAAGCCGATTCTCCGGCTTTTAATATGTTTAAAATCTATCGTCAGATCTGGAGCTTGGACAATTCCTATCGCTTTACGGGACCTTTGCAATGCGGACTATGGGATTCAGGGGATAGCGAAGAAAACATGGAAATCTATCGTCAAGCACCGGCGACCGTCATTTTAAACTCACGTAAAGAACTTTCATAAACACTCTTTTTCAAGATGAAAAAAATTATGCTCATGGTTTATTAGTTAGGATAATTTTCGGACGTACTTGACAACTTTCGAGTTACCGGAATGAAATCGGTTTCCGAAATTAAGGAATCATTCTCTCATGAACAAACCATCATGTCTGCAAGAAGATATCGTCGAAGAAATTTACGTAAGAAGCAACAATGGCGTGAAATTATCGACGGTTTTACATAGACCTGAAACAACTTCTTCCTCTCCAACACCCATAGTCGTTATTTTTCACGGCATGGGAGCAAATAAAGCCGGAACCGGAGATTCTCATATAAAATTAGCCCGCCGACTTGCCGGTAACGGAATTTGTTGTTTAAGATTCGATTTCAGGGGCTCAGGAGAAAGCGAAGGATCCATTTCCGAATCGTCTTTCATGGACTTCGTAAAGGATGGTTCCGCGGTTATTGAAAGTCTTCGTGATATACCGGGAATCGATTCTCAATCCGTTGCCATTTACGGTTCTTCCTTAGGAGGAACCGTAAGCATTTTCGTTGCTGAACTACACGCCGATAATATTCGTAGCATTGCTCTTTGGGCTCCGATAACCAACGGTTCGCTTTGGATTAAGGAAATACTTGCCGTTCCGGATTCCGAACGTTCTCAACTTAAGATAAACCGTGAACGTACTCAAGCACTCTACAAAGGAGTGGCTATTAGTAAAAATTTCGAAAATGAATTTTCTACGGTTAACCTTGCGGAACGACTACTTCATATACCTACGGATATTCATATTTTGCACTTACAAGGGACCAACGATGATTTGGTCTCGTTAAAACATCGAGATGAGATTGTAAAAACACTTGAAGTCAAAGGATTTTCTTATGACACACGACTTTATACCGGCTTCGGTCACTCTCTCGGAAATCAACCGGAATACGATGCCGTATTGGATGAGTTGACTTCTTGGTTTATAGGCACGCTTAAAAGGAGCTAATATCTTTGGACACTTTATCATCCAATGAAAGTCTATTCGAGATCGCTCGCCTCCGCTATCGCCCACCCGTTCTCGGACTCTTGGATACCATTAAAAATTTACAAATCGTTACTGAAGATTTTACTCCCGCCGAAACAACCCCTTCTTATGAAGAATTAAGCAAACGTTTGCCTTATCTAAGTCAAACGCCGAGAGTGAAAATAGTGCCGACATCGCAATCCGTTTCCGGACCCATTTTAAGAATCGGTGCCTTATTATCAGGAGGACAAGCTCCCGGAGGGCATAATGTCATTATCGGATTATTCGAAGCACTTAAAGTTTTCAATCCTGAAAATAAACTGTTCGGATTTTTAAAAGGTCCTTTAGGGCTCGTATCCAAACTATATAAAGAACTCACCCCTTCCATCATTTATAATTACTATAATACCGGAGGATTCGATATGTTATCTTCCAGTAGAGAAAAAATAGAAACGGAAGCACAAAAAGAAGCGATTCTGAAGACGGTTACGGAAATGAATCTCGACGGTCTTTTAATCATCGGAGGTGATAACTCTAATACCGACAACGCAATTTTAGCCAATTATTTTTCTGAAAAAAATATTAAAACAACCGTCATCGGAGTTCCGAAAACTGTTGACGGAGACCTGAAAAATCAATGGATCGAAACTTCCTTAGGTTTCGATACGGCTTGTAAAACCTACTCCGAAATTATAGGCAACTTAGCAAAAGACGTTCTTTCCGCTAAAAAGTATTACCACTTTATCCGTTTAATGGGCCGATCGGCCTCTTATACCACATTGGAATGTGCCTTGAAAACCAATCCTAATATCGCCCTCATCAGTGAAGAGATTGCTTTTAAAGGACTCACTTTAAAGGATATAGGGAAAAACGTCCTTAAAGTAATACAAAAAAGACAAGAGCTTAATCGTAATTACGGAATCATACTCATACCCGAAGGATTAATCGAACAAATCAAAGATACCAGACTTCTTATTCGAGAAATTAACAATCTGATCCCATTAGTGGAAGATCATACGGAAAAAATCCCTGAGCTTCTCTCCATCCAATCAGCTACCTCCTTCAAAGAACTTCCTGAAAGTATACAAAAGCAATTACTGTTAAAAAGAGATTCTCACGGTAACGTTAGAGTATCCGAAATCAAAATGGAAGATTTGATTGTTAAGATTGTGAATGAAGAATCCGCTAAAATTAAGAATTTGGAACCTTTTAATCCAATTACTCATTTTCTCGGATACGAATCCAGAGCCGGCTTTCCCTCTAATTTTGATTCAAACTACGGAATGGCATTAGGTATCGTCTCGGCTCTTTTACTCGTACACCGCCTCAATGGGTATATGGCAGTAATCAACAATCTTAATCTCTGTTACCGAAGATGGACACCCGGAGCCATACCTCTTTTCAATATGATGCATATAGCTCAAAGAAAAGGTCGTCAGACACCCGTCATTAAAACCGATCTCGTGAATATCGAAAATCCTGCTTTTAAAAAACTGGAAACCGAACGCAAATTATCGGCTTACGGTGATAACTACATTTTTCCGGGGCCTATTCAATTTTTCGGTCCTTCCGAACTCTGCGACACTAAACCTCTGACTCTTACTTTAGAACAAGAGACTCAATAAAATTCATTTAAAATCAATCTTCGACTCTTTTAAAAGTCATGAATTAAAATCTTTTGTATTACTTATAAACGGTAATTGCGAATATAAACCGAAGAAATTTTAACTAAGTTCCTGGAATTCAATGACATCATTTCAGCTCGAACTAATAAGATAAAAACCTTCGCAAATATATTAAAATGCATACAATGCATAATATTTTTCTTTCGTTTTTTTTTCTTTTTTGTTAAAATAATTACGTTATTTTTACAAAAGGTGAAAAAATGTCAGCAGTAAATTCATTACACAATGGTACGGGTTCAGGGGATGAATCACAACCATATGAGCGCGAGATCTCACGGGATCTTGGTAAAGTGCCCATAGCTCCGGCATCTTCATCTGGAATTTCCGCATTGAGCGGCGGTAAAAAAGCAGTTCTGATTACTCTTCTCGTTTTAACGGTTCTTACGATGTTATTGATGCTGGGAGCTCTTATATTCTTATTGGCAACCGGGGGATCCTTATGTATGGTGCCTAGTCTCGTTTCCTTGTTATTCTTTGTCTCTGTGGGGGCTTTCATTATAAGCGCGGTCAGTGCAATAGCATTCCAGGGGTATCTGTTATCAGGGCTTAAGCCGTTACAGCCAAAGCCAACCGAGTTCCATGATGGGAGTTTATAAGTTACATCTCGTTTGTGGATAAGAGGTTTTTTGTCTGAAATATCGATTGTTTAGAAAATTATCTAGACGATCAGTTGGCGGTTAGTGGGAAAGTCGGGATGAAAATTAAGAAGTTTTTTCACAAATATCGAGATCTTATTTCGAAAAAGTGAATTTCCGACTTTCGTTCTCTCTGCCTGTAGGTATAGAGTATTAAGAAAAACGAGAACTTCCCTTTAGGAAGTTCTACTTTCTAATTTCGTTTTGAACATGAAGACTTTTGATTATTTCTTATCTTCGTCAATTCCGTCAGTATTTCCTTAAGAAGTCGGACCGTCTCTTTTTGAAGTTCGGTCGATTCTTTTTTCAAATCCAAACGGTCAGCAAGGATAAAGGCCTCCGTTAGATCAGTGGGATCATGTTCTTCTGCGTCTCCGCATTTCAGCATTAAGTGCACAAGCCTTTGAATATCCATTTCCCTATTGCATTTTTTCTCTTTACACTCAGCTTTTACCGGTAAGATCATCATCAGAAGACCAAAAATGAGTAAAATCTTTACTTTCTTCATAAACCACTCCTTTTTTCCTAACAAGCCTCTCGGCTTTTTCTTTCATTTGTGTTTCAAATTCATTCATCTCTTGTGACATCTCCAGAGCCACCGACTGAAGTCTTTCATATAGTTCTCGGGATTCTTTCTCTCTTTTTTTACATGATCTTAAAATAAAAAATTGAATTACTATTAATAAAATACTCATTTACCCACTATCCCTGTAAATGCTTTCATCATCTTTCTTTATTCCCTGTTTGTTCCTTTCCTACACGTAACGGATTCCCCGTGTTACTTCTCACACTTACGTTTTTCCCATTGCCATTTTTCCCACTTCAGCTTTTCTTCTTCCAATAGGTACTCCTTTTTCCGCATTTCTTCTTTCAACCGGTTTCTTTCTTCTTCAATCTCCCGTTGCTTTTCCCTATCCTTTTTTTTGAAGAACCAAGCGTATATGAAATCCCATAGATCTACGAACTCCATGTCTATCTGTTCCTCTCCGGGATAGAAAACTTCGGTCGTCTCCGAAGCGAAGCCTGACGATAATCCTATCGTTAATGCAAGCAACATAAACGCAAAAGCCGTGAAACTAAATTTTCCTTTCATACTTTCTTCTCTTTGTGTGAACTACCAACCGTCTAAAGCCGGTTGGCCTCCTGCTCAATATTCCTACCGGGAACAAGTTTACACAGGCTATCCTCGTAGTTCCTACGATTCTTGTTAAAGAAGAAATAAAATATCGTAATATTCTTTTGTTTTAAATGTTAAATACAAATGGCATCTACATAAGTTCATTCTACGTACCTACCGGGAGCCTTTCCGGAGATTTATGGAAAGAAGGAAAAGAGCCGTTCTATGTTGGCATAGAAGAAGCGGGAAGGATAACACCTGTTGGAATTTTCTCATCAAGTAAGCTCTTAAGAAAGTAGGCATTTATTATTATATCTTTCCTACTTAGAACCAGGGAAAGAAAATCATCTGTGACGGTATCGATAAGGAAGGCATGAGACTCCTGAAACACATTCCGGAAGAATTGATTGACGGAACGCCGAACTCTACCGAGATGAAAATTCGTTTGAAGAACGGTTCCCTGATTCAAGTCATCGGTTCCAATAATATCGATTCTTTAGTCGGTACCAACCCCATCGGCTGTCTTTTTTCCGAATATGCCTTGCAGAACCCAAGGGCTTGGATTTTTCTTTCTCCTATTCCGGTTGAAAACGAAGGATGGAGTATTTTCGAAAGCACTCCCAGAGGAAAAAATCACTTCTATGACCTTTGCAAAACCGCGGAAGCCGATCCTAATTCGCATCAACAAAATTACACAAGCTACCGAATCTAATAATCAATTTATGCCTAAGAAGGTACATACGATACTAACGATAGCGACGATCCATTCAGCACGATTGCTTGATGATCAGGAATTCTCCGCCCTTCCATTTTCATCGAAACAATCGACACAACAGCATAGATTTGCGTTTCCAACGGAACCGAATAACATCTCATGATATATCCCCTAAACTAAGACCAATAGCCGTATTTCTCTAAACCGAAACACCGGTCATGATCTTAAATTCAAAAATACATCGAGAAAAGACAAGACAAAAAACGAGTATAGCGGTAGTCGGATTTGAACCAACGACACGCAGATTATGATTCTGCTGCTCTAACCACCTGAGCTATACCGCCTGAAAATAAATTAGCGGGAGAAGGATTCGAACCTCCGATCTTTGGGTTATGAGCCCAACGAGATGACCTCTACTCTATCCCGCGATATACTTCGCTTATGAAAGAACGAGATTACCGGATTTAATGATTTCCATACAAGGGAATAAAGCGTTCAATACACTTTTGAGTCAATTTCAAAGGGTCGTTTTCGTTTTGTTTTTGCAAAAAACAAAAACCGCGATTAACCAAATCTCTTCTCAAATCTTCATTCTCCAGTAACAATGTCAACGCAATTAAAACATCTTGATGATTGTGGGTCAAAACGGTTTCCGAAGAATATGCCTTTATCTTGTCGGCTATTTCAGACTGAGAAAACGTAAAAGGACCGAAACAAACCGGGACCCCTGCCATAATGGGCTCTAATAAATTATGTCCTCCTATTCTCTGATCAAAAGTTCCTCCGACAAAAGCAAGATGAGCCAATGAATAAAGGGAACTCAACATTCCGATCACATCGACTATAACTACATCACAACAGGACCCGAAAAAAACGTGTTCCGAAGTCCACAGCTTGACCTTTAAGCCATAAGATTCAACTTGTTGCTTGATCATCAAGGCTCTTTCGATATGTCGCGGAACTAATATAATTCTTAAATCGGAAAAAACCGTTTTTAATTTTGCCAAGACCGGTAATAAAACCGCTTCGTCCGATGCATGAGTCGAACCGAGAATAAAGACAAAATCGTTTTCGGAAATGCCTAAACGATTGGTCCATTCGAAAATCGTGTTCCGATCCGATACAGGGATATTACTTAATTTGATATTACCGGTCACTTCTACTTTGTTTTCAGGAAAACCCATGGATAAAAATCTACTTTTGTAATCATTATCTTGAGTACAAATCAGATCTATATGAGCAAAGAAAAAAGAAGCAAATTTTTTAACCCTTAAGTAACGTTTAAACGAAGTTTCGGAAATTTTTCCGTTAACAACGACAATCTTTCCCCCCGTTTTTTTGACGCCCCGGATGAAATTAAACCAATAATCTCCCTCGGATAATATCAGAAGCTTAGGCGCTATCCTTTTAATCACTCTATTGATAATGAATCGAGAGTCTAAGGGAAATAAAAAAACATGAGCGTCACTTCCGAATAACCTTTTAATTTCAGTAACACCCGCTTCGGAACAAGCCGTTACTACAAAAACGAAATCTCGATAACGCTCTCGCAATTCTCGAAATAAAGGTTCCAATAAACGAATCTCGCCAACGGAAGCACCGTGAAACCATACGGCCTGTTTCCCAGGTGAAGTTTTGGGAAATCCGAATCCGAACCTATACTTAAATCCTCGCTTATACTTACCGTAAAGAAAAACTTTCTTTACAAGCTTAGGAAGAGAAATAAACAAAGCAATAATCAACCCTATTTCATATAAGAGCAATAGGATCCATTGCTTAATTGCCGTCTTCATATTTACACTGGTCCGACCACGAAATTAATTAATTTTCCCGGAACGAAAACAATGTTTTGAATTTCCGTTTCCAAATACTTGGACACCATTTGCTTAGCAGCGAGAACTACTTCTTCTCGACTCGCGTTTCGATTAAAACTCACTTGTTCTCTCCGTTTTCCGTTCACTTGAATGACGTATACGCAAACATCGTCCTTGCATAAAGATTCATCATATTCCGGCCATCCGGCTTCCGTAATATCGGGAGAATTTCCTAACAGCTGCCACATCTCTTCACAAAAATGAGGAGTCAAAGGAGCCATAATCCGAATAGCCATCTCTAGGGCTTTTTTCGATATCGAAGAAGTATTCGATAACCCGTTAAGAAATTCCATAAGAGAAGAAGGAATCGTATTTAGAGATAAAGATTCGATATCATGAGAAATTTTTTTTACTAATCTATGAGCTGCTTCCAGTCCATCACCTTTTTCTTTCACCTTATCGGAGATGATCAGTCGAAAAAATCTGTTCAAAAATCTACTGCACCCCGCAACGCCTTCATCCGACCAAACCTTATTTTTTTCCAAAGGTCCTGAAAAGATTGAGTACATTCTAAGTGCATCGGCTCCATAAACCCGAACAATCTCCATAGGGTCGACACCGTTCAACTTAGATTTTGACATTTTCTCGGTTTTTACGATTAACTTTTCTCCTGAAAGAGCGAAAAAATCGTCTCCTCGTTTGATGACTTCATCCTTATTAACGTATTTCCCACCGGGAATACGATATGAAGTAGATAAAACAAGACCTTGATTGACTAATTTTTTAAAGGGCTCTTTTTCTGCTACCAAACCTTCATCATAAAAAACTTTGTGCCAAAACCGAGAATAAAGAAGATGTAAAACAGCATGCTCTGCACCTCCTATGTATAAGTCAACGGGCATCCAATAAGATTCCTTCCCCGAAGACCAAGGAACTTCCGTGTTGCCCGGATCACAAAATCTTAAGAAATACCAACAGGAACCGGCCCATTGAGGCATGGTATGAGTCTCACGTATCGCTTGTTTGCCGGTTTTAGGATCCTTAATATGGATCCAATCCAAAGCCCTAGCTAAAGGCCCCTGCCCAGAACCGTCAGGATTATAATCAACATCCTCAGGAGGTAATAAGGGAAGCTCGGAATCTTCTAAAACTCTATGAGAACCGTCTTTGAAATGAATAACCGGAATGGGTTCTCCCCAATATCTCTGTCTTGAAAAAAGCCAATCGCGCAATTTATAAAAGATTTTCTTTTTTCCCCTAGCATTCGTTTCAAAATAGTTTATCACGTAAAGAGAAGCCTCTGTTACCGATAAACCGTCGATTTCAAAATCTCCGTAATTCGAATCGTAACAGTATCCTTCCGATGAAAAATACGGTTCTCTACTAGGGGCATCCTTAAAAGACAAAACATACTTTTTTGAAATATCATAAATTTCCGAAAACCTACAATCATTCTCGTCATGGGCGGGCACGCCCATGACGGCACCGGTACCTATTCCTGCCGAAACATACTCAGCAAGCCAAATGGGAATCATTTCTCCGGTAATAGGATGACGAACATATTTTCCGGTAAAAACACCTTCCGAATCAAAAGTATTTTTGGCTCTATCTCTTTCGCTCTTAATTGACATACGAGACAAAAAGTTTTCACAATCGGATCGGTATGAATCCAAGATTAAAGAGTCAACATCAGGATGTTCCGGAGATACGGCTATGTAAGTAACTCCCATAATCGTTTCAGGACGAGTCGTAAAAACGGATATTTCACAATCTTCCCCAGAAAACATCAACTCTAAGCCGATCATTTTTCCAATCCAATTCCTTTGGAGGTTTTTTATGCTTTCAGGCCAATCCATCTCTTCCAGATCGTTAAGAAGACGATCGGCATAAGCCGTTATTCTCAACATCCATTGACGCAGCACTCTTTGCTCAACAAGGAAACCGCCTTCGACGGACAATCCGTTTTCCACTTCTTCATTAGAGAGAACCGTACCTAAAGCCGGGCAATAATTAACCCTGACATCTTCCATATAGGCGAGTCCCTTTTTATATAAGACGGTAAATAATTTTTGAGTCCAACGGTAATATTCAGGATCACTCGTGGCAAACTCCGCTCGAGGATCGTAAGAAAAACCCAATGCGGACAATTGTTTTCTGAAATTATCGATATTGGCTTGGGTGCTGATTCGGGGGTGGGTACCGGTACGAATGGCATATTGTTCGGCCGGCAGACCGAAACTATCCCAGCCCATGGGATGCAGGACGTTAAAACCTAGCGCTCTTTTATACCTGGCCACTATATCCGTTGCGGTATATCCAATCAAATGGCCAACATGAAGACCCGACCCCGAAGGATAAGGGAACATATCAAGAACGTAATACTTGGGCCCGGAAGCATTTTGATTCGTTGAGAACGTCCAGTTATCTTTCCAAAATCTTTGCCATTTGGACTCAATCTTCGAATGATCATATTTCGACATAGGTAAAAAAATTCGTCTCCCTCATAAAAATTATGAAAAACATTCAAAATCAACAAGAACTCAGAAGGAAAGGAATTAGATGATATTCCGTATTATCCCGCAACTTTTTTATCCGAACTACACATAAGCACGTTAGATCTCACAACATAAAATTAAATGAATATCACTTGAAAACAACTCAATTTCAAATATAAAATCTCAAACCTTTATTTAAACTTCATCTAGGAAATATATGCGTCGATCCGTATTCTTCATATTTTTCATCTTCGCAAGCCGTCTTCTTTTCGTAAATGGAGCGGAATCAACATTGAACTCCGTTGTTGATCCTTACGAAAGTCTCATTAAAGATTTTCAAAGTCTTAAATCAACGCAAAAACTCATTTTTTCCACTAAACCCATTGATAAATTCGAATCCAAGATGTCCTTTGATCTCCTCGACAATTGCTCCAAGAACAAAATCATCGGCACTATTCATAAGCCTTTGAAAACCAAACCCTTTTGTCAATTACCTGCCGTGATATTTTGTCATGGGTTTCGAGGTCATAAATTCGGTAAAAAGGAACATTACATCCGATTGGCAGAAGAATTGACGAAAAAAGGTCTTGTAGTCATTCGATTCGATTTTCAAGGTTCCGGAGACAGCGAAGGCGATAGAAATTACATAACGGTTTCCGATATGAAAAACAATGCCGACACTGTTATGAATTTTGTGAGAAATCTTAGCTTTGTGGATTCCCAGAACATAGGAATCTATGGTAGTTCCTTTGGAGCTCATATAGCTATTTACTTAGCCGAAAGCTATCCTGAATCGGTCAGATCCTTGGCTTTATGGGCTCCCATAGCCAATGGTTATACGCTGTTTTCCGACTTGAAAAAAGCTCTTGATAACAATGAAACCGTCGAACTGACAAAGGGTGTTTTATCCCCGGGAGAACCTGTCATAATAGCCAATAAGTTTATCTGTGAGCTTATAAAAATCAGAGATTCAACGAAACTTTCATTACTTCCTCCTCATATTTCCGTTCTTCATACACAGGGAGAAGAAGACAACATCATCAGTGCGCATCACAGGAATATGTTCATAAAGGAAGCAGTCGATAATAATCGCGACATTCGTTTTATTACTTTTCCGGAAACCGGCCATTTGCAGGGAGACTCCCCCAAATATATGGAGATTCAAAAAGAATTGAGTTCGTATATTGCCGATTCTCTTTTGATTTTTAAACATTACTACTAGATTTTTAAACAGTATGGTTAGTTCGTATACCCGTATGATATGAAATGCTAAAGCCAAGAATCAATTTGAACCCTTAACTCACTTGATTTATCTTATGCGATTTTTTTATACTTTCAATCGGATTACAATTTTAAGGAGAATTGCTTTCAATGACCGATGTAGTGATTATCGGAGCTAATCCGACCGGATTAATCTTAGCCACAGGTTTGTTGAAAGCGAATATTGACGTCAAAATAATCGATCATAGGCCTTCTCCTAATAAACGATCCGATGAAGACCGCCGCATTCCAATTAACCTGTCCCCTCCTTCTTTAGAACTTCTCCATGCACACGGATTATTTAATGAAACGACTCTTCCGGGACAAAAGCTTGACGGAATCACTTATTTTTGGAACAAAAGATCGGTGAATATAGATATCGAAAAATCGTTGAACCAACATTCGTTATCCGCTTTTCCTTTTTGTTATGCTTCCGAATTAAAGTTGCTTGAAGACGGCTTAATCGAAAATTTTGAGAATTTCGGAGGTGTCATTCATTGGGAAACCAGACCTGTTACCATGGTGGACAACAACCTTTTTATCGAAAAAATAGATCCTAAATCAACCTTCGAACATCGGGAAGTACATACTCCGAAATTCATTTTGGCTTGCGAGGCAGATAATAATCCTCATATCAAAGACATTATGAAGTATCCTTCGAAAACGAAAAAGATGCTTCGAGAAGTAGATGTTTTTCCTTGTTCTTCCGATAAACGAATTCCAAGAAACCGTTTTAACGTTTTCGCGTTATCAGGTTGCGCAAACCATTTTTTGTTTCCGGAACCTCATGGAAACGAATTTCTGTTATGGTCTCCATCGCACAAAAAAAAACCTCGAAAAAATAGAGAGAAATTATTTTCATTACTGGGAATAAATCCAGGAAAAAAAAGAAGTTATGGAGTTTACCAAATGCTTCTTCCTCATCAAGAAGGTAATATCCTTTTCATAGGTCGTTTCTTCAACAATTTCTTTCTATCAACCAAAACGGGGATTAATCTAAATCTTCTGTCTGCCTTCAATCTTCTTTGGAAAATAATTCCCGTCTTAAAAAATGAATCGACGGAAAAATTGATTGCTTCTTATGAAAATGAAATCTCTTCAGCCTATAAAACGGTAGCTAACATGTCTTTTAAGCATTCACTTTTATTAGCCATATCCAGAAAATTGTTTCCTACACTTGCTTATTGGGGATTCAAAGGATATAATTTTCTATGTTCATCAAAAAATACTCCCAATCGTTTTTCGATTTGTTATTCTCCGGGTGAGTTTACGAAACAGAGTCCTCAAAATAAGGACATCCCCGGCCCCAAACCCGGCGAGTACGCGTCTAATCTTCTTTTAAATGAAGGTGAATATTTATTGGATGGAGCGGATGGGTCTAGACATTTATTAATTTTCTTTAAAAATCATCCGGGACTGATAGAAGCTTTAAAAGAAGAGTACGGAGAACATATAAACATAAAAGTAGCCAAATCACAAACCGCTAAAGACTTATATTATGCCAATGAAAATTCACTTTATATTATTCGTCCCGATCGCTATATCGGTTATAGAAGCGCGTCTTTCAAAATTAGAGAAATCGTAGCCTACTTTCTTAAAATTTTTCCGAATCTCAAAGATCAAAAAAACTAAGCACAATCCCTCATATATCACTGCTTGGACTACGACTCTTCGTTTGAATCTTCTTCCGATTGTTCTTCGATAAGATTGAAACCGGCTATTGTTTCCCGGTAAGCGTGTGAAGCATTGGTATGACGGTCTTTCACTGCTCGCATTTCCGTATTTAGGATAGCTATTTTACGTTTAGCTTCAAGTAAAGCCAATTGAAGATTTTGTAGTTCTATAAGCTTTCGTCTTTCCGGATCAATAACTTCTTGAGGAGCTTTTTTTCTGCCAAAAAGTTTTTTTTCTTTAGGACCCTCTTGTACATAAAATTCATTTTTAACTTGAGTGAATAATGTCATCCGTCTTTGTATATCATCTTTTTTCCGTTTTGCTTCGGCTAAGTCCGCATTTAAATCAAGATACTCTTCTTTCAATACATGAAGAGGCAGTTCTTTCATCGCACGAATAAGACCTTCTTCCAATTCAACCGAAGAAGCAGAAGGATTTTGTTCTATAGTCATTAAATATCTTTCCAACCCTACCATTACTCTTTGATAAGGCGATCCATCGGTCTTTTTACATCTATCAAGCCGTTGTCCTCTAAAAGATTTCATAACATTCAAAGCTCTCTTAGCAGCAGCATTGCTGCCCAACCTCTGCTCTCTCAAAACACGATCTCCGAGTAAACGGAGTTCAGCTGCACCGGCTATTAATTGTTCCGAGCGTTCCGTAACCGTAGTTAAACCGAAAGAATGCTTTTCCGATAATTGAGACCAAGATTCTTCAATGTTTTCCAAGAGACTTAATGCTTTAAGACAAAGTAGTCTACATCTTAATGAATCGTCTTCTTCCGTCATGTTTGAAAGCTGTCTAAGGACGACTCTTAATTCGGATAAATCGGCGTAATGATTATCGGCATACTCCAAATAACCGTATAAATGCTCCCTCCCCATCTCTTTAAGTCTTTTCTTGTCTTCGGTGCGACGCTCACGTTTTTCTTCACTCCGTTGTCGTTCTTCTGAGCTATAAACGGGATCGGTTAAGCGTGCGGGTAGTTTTACGGCTTTTAATTCCAAACGAAGGTCGTCAAGTTGCTTTACGGCTTTCAATTCCAAACAATCAATAAGGTGGTTAACGGTATCATCCAACTCATGCTTTCTGAAAATTTCGATCATTTGCTTTTCATAATCACTCGGATTCTCTTTAGATAACGCAATACATTGTTCAACGGATGCTTGGACCGCCTCCACATCCGGTTTTGCGTGTTGCATTTTGAAATTTAAAGTTTTTCTTAAAAAATCCATCTTCCAAGTCAGACGAGAAAATTTTTGCGTTAAACGTTGAAGAACTGTATCTCGTTTTGGTGAGGCCTCTTCGAAGTCCCTAAGATAGGTATGAACTTTATTCCAATGAGAGATTAATTTTTCCGAATTTAATTTCTCTTCGACAGCCGCGTCCAGTTTCTTATCTAACTCACTCATAGTTCGTTCACAATCGTCTATCGTTTGAATGATAGGGGCTAAAATATTTTTTTGTTCCGTCGAATATACATCCTGGGTACCGACTCCAGCAGGCACCGAAACATATGGAGAAAGTTTAAAAGGAGCCGAAGCAATGGCTTTATCGACATCCGCTTTAAGTTTTTTGATTTTTTTCTTTGCTTCAGTTAAAGTCAGCTCTTTATCAAGTGTTAGGGGTTCTTTTTTCATCGATTCGAGAAGATTCCGTCCTGATGCCAAGGACATCCCTCTAAGATCCAAAGTTTGCTCTAATCGACGGAGATCTTTGCTCTCTTCCGTATCTACATCGGGCGAAATATAATCATCAGTGTCATTTAACATCAAACGCGACAACTCGAGTTCTGCAATTTTATATTGTTTTCGCTTAACCAATACATTGATGCCATACATCCCTAACAGGGTTCCCAAGCTTATTCCCACCAATAATAACGGTAACCACCATAATTGAAGCGACGAAATTAAAATAGAAAGTATGATGAAAACTATTAAGACAATCGATCCTAGTCCTCGACTCAAATGCGACATTATTTGAGACGATTTTTTTTGTGCTTTGATAAGTTTGTCGATGATTGTTTTTTGTTGAGATAAAAAATCTTTTCCGATAGAAGAGGTCTGTCTCACATGTCCGGAAAGAAATCTTTTCGCAACATTTTCTAAATGAATTCCTTCATCTAAAGCCCTCTCAATTTCTTCCTTTATTTCCCCCTCCTGAGTAAGCAATGTCGGATCGAAGGCAGAATTGTCGATGTTGAAGGCCCGTTGGCGTAATTGAGCTTTTAAAGCCGCCGTTACTTGTTTATCGAAACTCCGATATTCGTTATTTAGCTGCTGACATTTAATTGCGAAAGTACCGGTGCTGTCCCTTAGACAATCTCTTAAATTTCCGGTCATAATTTCTAAAGAGTCGACCAAATGGCCTGTTTCCTCAACGAGATCATTAAAGGGTCTATTGAAATAATCACAGGTTTCCAAATTCGTAATTTCTTGAAGTGTTTGTTTTCGTTCGACCTCTGCTTGCTCGGGATTTTTCAGCAATATTTGACAGGCTTTTTTGAAAGAGCTACCCTCCCGATCCATCATTTCATCCAAGAAAAGATTCATTTCATTGCTCAATTTAAGAAAATCTTTACAAAATACCCGATACTCATCCGTCCATTGCTCAAAAGCATTCAAATTACCCTCGGCATCAAAAAGGCTTTCCATCGAAATTATGGAAGCTTTCGTTTGTTCAAGAAATGCCAGATCCGGTTCAGCCAAATTTCCTTGTCCGGCTTCAAAATTTCGGCACATAGCTGTCATATTTTCCAATAAACTTTTGGCTTGCGCGCGATCCTTGAACTCCCTAAATTTATTTTCCTGTTCGAGAATATGATTTTTTAATACTTCAAGATGAGCTCTTAAAATTTGTTTACGGCTTGTAATTTCGCTAACCGGCAGCCAAGAAGTTCCCCAGTTTAAATTACTAAGAGTACTTTCGGCATATTCAAGTTTCGAACGAAGCACCCCTAATATACGTTCGGGATGACTCCACATTTTTGTATTCAAAATATCTTTAAAAGCATTGACTCGAGTCAATAACTCATGAGTTGCCTGAATTGGATACTCAGCTTGAAAACTCTGTAAAATTTCAGCTCTATTTTTAGCTCGGGTCTTTCTTTTCGCCTCGTCAATTGCGGATTGCGCCTCCTGAGCATCGGATACCGGTGCCAAAGATGGCGGTAATGAGGCTTCCGTTGACGCTTCTCGAGCATCATCGAAAACTTCCCTCACCGTTAATGGTTGATCACCCGGAATTTGTTGTGGCGCTGAAAATAAGTTGGCTTCATCGACGCCTAAAGACGATTCATCAATGACCGGGGTTTGAGATTCGCATACATCGACCTCCTCCGCTTCCGCAATCCATTGGTGATAACGACTGAGGGTTTCCGCATGTTGCTTAACACAGTTTCGAAAAGTAATCACTTCATCTAAAGCCATCTCGGAATTCGGAAGAAAAGTATATCCGCAAAACATGGTTTCAAAAGCTTGCATCGAAGATTCAACAGCATGTAGAGCCTCGGAAGAATAGGCGCAAAACCTTTTAATGGTTGCCAAGTCGGTCGTATCATTTTCAACAGGGAATTTTGTACTACTGATATTACTGTCCTGTACAAGGGCTTCTTCGGCAATTTTTTTCCAATTTTCAACCGATGTTTCAGATCGACCTTCCTGAAGATCGACATAAGCCCGTCTAACACGTTCACGCAAACTCTTCCAGAAACCCATTAAACGATTTTCTGCTCCGACTAACATTTCCGCCTGATAACGTCTAGCAAAAGGCTCGGAAGAAGACGGCACCTGTAAATTAAGTCGTGAATCGATTTGTTCCCAGCTATCCGAATCTTTCTTATTCGGATCTTTGAACAAGCGCTCCGTCTTTTTCATGAGCTCCTCAACGAACCCCAATTCTTGGAATGACACGATGTCTTTTTTTCCGTATCTCGCCATCGCGGATACCAATCTTGAGGAGTATTTACGTAAGTGCTCCCTATAAAGCACCAAAGATTTATAACGAAGCTCCGTATCGACTATTTTCTTGACAAAACGGTATCTCGCAACTCCATACAGCAATACTGCGGGAAGCGAAACCACTAGCGGTACCCAAAAAGGAATCGAGGTGAAAATTATGGTGAATAACAACCCTATCGATAAAGCAAGAATAGCCACATAAGCAATATTTAATATCGTTTTTATAATCTTAGCCTTCTTAAGAGAACCGGACTCCATTGCACTGATTTCCTTGTCGAGATCAACGATGATCGCTCTGCATTCGGCGGCATTAGCGAGTTCCGGTCCACTATTATTATTTACATAGTTACCTCTTACAACAGGAGGCGTTCCGTTATTCGCATTGTTAAAAAAATGTAAAGCCATATTAATCCTATTAGGGAATAACTAAGTCAAATATAAATAAACATTATATCAATTTTTTTATAAAAAAAAACTAAAAAGAAAAAGAGAGGTTTAGTTTAAATAATTTCTTTATAAAGAAGAAATAAACTCTTTCTCTTCTAAAATCGGAATATTAAGATTTTTTGCTTTTTCAAAATTGCTTCCCGGAGAATCACCGAGAATCAAATAATCGGTACGACCGGAAACGGAAGACGACACAACTCCTCCTCTCTCTTTTATTAAAGCTTCCGCATCTTTGCGAGGAAAAGATTCCAGAGTACCCGTTAGAACGAATGTTTTGCGATTAAAAGGGTGTTCCGAAACACTCACCAAGAGAATATAAGGTAAAATCCTAATCCCCGAAACGAATAGTAACCTCAATTCTTCCGAAACGGTCGAATTAGAAAAATAACGCCTGAGAGATTCAGCTGTTTTATCTCCGATTCCCGGAGGTAAATCGACAGAATCATCACGAACGGCTTTATAAAAAGATTCCCAATCGACGAAATGCTCGGCCAAAACCGTAGCAGCTTTACTCCCCACAAGAGGAATTCCCAAGGAGGCAATAAAAATGTCCAAAGAGGGTGTTGAATGTTTTTTAATAGCAGATAAAATATTTTTTACGGACTTATCCTGAAATCCCTCTAAAGATACTAAATCCTCATAATTCAAACCGAAAATGTCGGCTCGTGACGAAATTAATCCCGCTTCGATTAATTTTAAAATAATTCCCTTACCCAAATGAGGAATATCGAGACCCTCTTTACCGACGAAAAAACAAATTTTTTCAAAAAAGGAGGCTCTGCAATTAGGATTGGTACAACGAACGGCGACCTTGTCTTCTTCTTTTACCAAGGGGGCCCCACAAGAAGGACAAATATCCGGAATTTTCCATGGAACGGATGCAGCGGATCTTTTTTCCGTATTAACGGAAACAATCTTCGGGATGACATCTCCCCCTTTTTCGATTTTCACTAAGTCCCCGGGACGAATATCCTTTTTAAAGACTTCTTCAAAATTATATAGACTGGCTCGCGAAATGACGCTTCCCGATAGGTTAACCGGTTCAAGTTCGGCAACAGGGGTCAGAATACCCGTTCTTCCGACTTGAACTGTGATATGTTTAACAGTTGTCTCAACTTGATCAGGAGAAAATTTATAAGCGCAAGCCCAACGATAATGTTTAGCGGTATGCCCAATATTTCTTCTGGATACGATATTATCCGCTTTAATCACTACACCGTCTATTTCAAACGGCAACTGCGCTCTTTCGGCACCGACTTTTTCGATATAAACGGTGATTTCATGCTTATTCCTGCAAAGTTTCGGCTTACCGAATACGGGTAATCCCCATCGAAGACAAGACAATAAATCCTCATAATGAGAACCGGTTGCCGAAAAAAATGATGACCGACCGATTCCATACACGGATAACGATAATCTTCTTCGAGAAACTTCTTTAGGATCCAAAAGTTTCAGAGTCCCGCCGGCAACGTTGCGGGGATTGGCGAATAAAGGCTTTCCCGAAGATATCTGTCGATGATTCAACAGCTCAAAATTTCTCTTCGATAAAAAAATCTCTCCACGAACCTCCAATAAATTGGGAGCCTCTGAAGGCAAGGTTAAAGGCAACATACGAATCGTTCGGACGTTAGTCGTAATATCTTCTCCTTCTTTACCGTTACCTCTGGTTAAAGCACGAACGAAACGTCGTTCCTCATAAAGCAGTGAGACGGCTATGCCGTCGATTTTCAATTCAACGGTATAATTTTCACCGGAACCGGATATTCTTTTTTCGATGCGTTCGCAAAAATCATCCAGCTCTTTTAAATCGTAAACATTCGGTATCGATAACATCGGAATAACATGAGAAACGGTAGGAAAATGTTCGGAAACCCGATCTCCTATACGAGAATTCGGAGAATTCTCGGAAACCCAATCAGGATACTCATTCTCAAAACGAGTCAGCTTTCGTAATAACATATCATATTCATAATCGGAAATAACGGATTCGTGTTCCGAATAATAACGCCGGTCATGTTCCTCTATCTCTTTGCAAAGTCTTAGATAATGATCGAAATCCTCGGAATTCATTTCACTTCACATCCGTTACGCAACGAAATCCGTACGTGCTATTGACGGTTCCCGGATTATTTCTATGACGATGCGAGCATCTGAGATCTTCTTTCAAACTTTTCCAACAACCTCCGCGAAGAACTCTATATACCCCTTGAGGAGGCCCCATAGGTGAATAAGGCTCCGTCACGGAAAGTTCGTAATAATCGTACCCGTACCAATCCCGACACCACTCATAAACATTGCCGGCCATATCATAAAGCCCTGTCGAGTTCGGAGGATAACTCATAACCGGAGTCGTATCGGAACCAAAAAAATTAGCCGAATGCTTGTCGATAGTATCGCCTGTAGGAAAAAGTGTTTTCTTACCACCGTAAGAGGCAATCTCCCATTCGGCTTCCGTAGGCAGTCGTTTTCCTACCCATTCCGCATATCCGGATGCTCCATACCATGTAACACCGACGACGGGATGTTTGTCGTAACCGGTTTCTATGAATAATTTTCCGGAACGTCTTTGAATACGAGATTCTTTCAATCGGATGAGATCATTATAATTTCGATCTTTTTCTCCCCCCGAAAATTCCAAAAACCTTATAAACTGCTCATTGGTTACCGGATGTATATCCATCAAGAAAGAATCTAAAATCACCTTGGATATCGGTTGTTCGTCCCTTTTACCTTCTCGACTTCCTCTTAAAAATTCTCCACCTTCAATATAAGCCGTTTCAGTCAATAAAGGCTCCGATTTACATTCGATAATATCATGACTGGCATAACGACAGACGATCGGATCCTTATACAACATGGCCTGCAAAGCCGAAGAATAACCCTCTTCAATAATATCGGGATTAGCCTTTCCCTTATCTTCGTCATGTTCCGTTACCTCTCCTTTTCGGATTAAAGAAGATTCAACTTCCGTTTCCATGACTGCATCTATCGATTTTGCCGCAACCAGAACGAACTCAGGCTCCGATTTCATGGAAAAACGATGTGTATGCGATCCGGTATCAATGGGAGTCTGTAGTTTTTTCGGATAAAAAACTTCTTCCCTATTCTTTTCGGAAGTTCTCAATGCAGACTCGATTAAAATATCCCGTTTCAAAATTTCCACGGGTTCTGACCGTAATTCCGGAGACTCTAACCGTATTTTTTTATCGGAAAATAGTTCGGAAAGATTATCGGGTCGTTCAGAGCCACAGGCATTCAAACAAGACGTTAATACCTTGAGCCAATTGAAATTTCCTTTGGAAAAAGACTCCGGAATATTCAAAAAACCTTCAGGAATTTCTCCGAAAAGAAGATAATAGACCAATACTCCGAACGAATATGAATCTGATCGAATGTCTTCGGAATCTCCTCTTTTGAGTTCCGGAGACAGAAAGGCCAATTTGCGAGACAAACGGAATAAAATCTTATCTTCCTCATGAAAAATAAGCTTTAAGGAACGTTCCAAAGTTAAAAAACTCAAACCGAAATCCGAAACGATAACTTCAGGCTCTTCGATACCTGGACAAACGAAAATATTGTCGGGATTTAAACAAGCATGTATCACACCTTTTCCGTGCGCGTAGTCCAAAGCGGCGGCTACTTTCTTCAGTATGGCTATCGTTTCCGATTCTTTTAGTCCCTCTCGTCGTCCGGAAAGATACCTGGATAAAGACAACCCGGAAGCCGGATCTCCCTGACCGAAATCTTCGGTGACCAGAAAAAAGTGTCCTTCATAACAAGACACGTTTTGTACTTTCGCAATCCCAGGATGATCCAAAACCGCTAGCTTGATCACCGTCTCTTCAAAAGACTTTATAAAATCCGAAGAAGAAGCAAATTCAGACAACAAGACCTGTAAAACAAAACGCCTCTTGATAAACCGATGTTCGGCAAGGAGATTAACACCCCAAGAAGTAAACCCCAACTTTCTCAGAATCTTATAATCACCTAAAACATCACTCTTAATATCGATATCCTTTAAATTTTCCGTCATCTTCTCCACCATTATCCTCGGAACATCGGCTCCGCGTCTCTAGACACACCAATATATCCGGAGAAAATGAACTTTGCAAGCTCACAAATGATAGCCAAGCATTACGAGAGACAAAAATCGAAAATATGACTTACGAGATAAAAGCAGACGTTTAAATATTGATAAATCATAAAACCGGAAACCATCCATTATCTACATGTCTTATCTCTATAGAAATAAAATCTAAGAATAATTACAGCACCGCTACGTACAACACAAGCGCAAACGTCTGATGGATTTGAGCTTGTGTGAATATAGTTCGAAATATGCTATCAATTAGATGCAATCGACCCTGATCTAGTAGGCCTTACATCAGGTACGACCTCTACTTCGTCGGCATTGACAGAAACAAGTTCCGTTGCTTTCTTGACCTTAACGCCATAATTTACGGACCAAATTAAAAGCAACATACCGGCAACCATAGCACCGACACAGCAAGCCCCAACCAATCCCATCATTCCGGGAGCAACCAATCCCATCATTCCAACTAAACTAAAGATGCCGCATCCTATAATCATCAACCCGGCAAGAGCAACCAAAGCTATAAGAACTATTCGTAAAATAGAACATATACTTTTCTTGTCAAAAGCTTTAGCCTTATCGCCACCGCAGATGGCACCCGCACCTCGGAACTCATTTTGCGCTTTTGCCGGAAGGCCGGAGGGCCAACAATCTCTTACCCTATTTTTTAATACGTCTAAACTTATACAACACATAAATATACCTTTACATAAAAAATTTAATCAAATTTCGTTACCGCAATCTATCTGTTTTAAGTTTTAATTTTCTCAAGAAAACAGATTCAAGGGACGAATACCACTCCTTACAAGATTTTTTATTGACGAACCGTCTTAAAACCTTTTTTTGAACAAAATCTTCGCTCTCGGATCTTCTAAAATACCTGTGCTTTTAGCGACATCTGCTCGTTTCACGCCTACAATTAAACTTCAATAATTAAGACAAGACGAACAAAATATGCTTTTTTGTTCACACATATATCCCCCTAAGCACTTTATATCGAACTATCCCCACATATCGTACTTTCAGTCATTATAAAATACGAAGCGAGACAAATTTTATACCAAAACCGAATTATTCAAAGAAGCCTTTGATGATGATCCCAGTTTCTTCCGGGTTCTACCGTTGCATTACCGGAATTGGTTTTATTGTTGTCCTGTCCTCCCCGTCTTACTCTGCCCGTCGTCGTTCCTCTGCTGCCCGTTGTAGTTCCCCTTGTAGTGCCATTGCTGCCTGTCGTGCTTCCTCTACCTGTCGTCGTTCCTCTGCTACCATATGTACTTCCCCTTCCAGTAGTCGTTCCTCTACTACTAACTGTTGTACTTCCCCCGGATGTGCTTCCTCTGCCCGTCGTCGTTCCTCTGCTAACCGTTGTAGTGCCTCTTGTAGTCGTACTTCCTCTACTGCTACCCGTCGTAATTCCTCTTCTAGTCGTCGTTCTCCTGCTGCTGCCTCTTGTAGTTCTGCCTGTCGTCGTTCTCCTGCTGCTGCCTCTTGTAGTTCTGCCCGTCGTCGTGCTTCCTCTGCCCGTCGTACTTCCTCTTGTAATCGTACTTCCTCTGCCCGTCGTACTTCCTCTGCCCGTCGTGCTTCCTCTGCCCGTCGTACTTCCTCTGCTAACCGTTGGAGTTCCCATTGTAGTCGTCGTTCCTCTGCTGCTACCCGTCGTAATTCCTCTGCCCGTCGTCGTTCTCCTTCTCCTGCCTGTTGTACTTCTACCCGTCGTCGTTCTCCTGCTGCTGCCTGTTGTACTTCTGCCCGTCGTCGTTCTCCTGCTACACGTCGTACTTCCTCTTGTAGTCGTACTTCCTCTGCCCGTCGTACTTCCTCTGTCCGTCGTGCTTCCTCTGCCCGTCGTACTTCCTCTGCTACCCGTCGTAGTTCCCATTGTAGTCGTTGTTCTTCTACTGCTAACCGTTGTACTTCCTCTTTCTGTTGTGCTTCCTCTGCCCATCGTCTTTCCTCTGCTACCCGCAGTAGTTCCCCTTCCAGTCGTCGTTCCTCTATTACTAACCGCTGTACTTCTCCTGCCTCTTGTAGTTCTGCCCGTCGTCGTTCCTCTGCTACCCGTTGTAGTGCCTCTTCTAGTCGTCCTTCCTCTGCTGCTAACCGTTGTACTTCCTCTTCCAGTCGTTGTTCCTCTCCTACCCGTTGGAGTTCCCATTGTAGTCGTTCCCCTAATGACCATTGTGCTTCCTCTACCTGTCGTCGTTCTCTGGCTACCCGTCGTAGTTCCCATTCCAGTTGTCGCTCCTCCGCTACCCGTTGTCGTTCCCCTTGTAGTAGTCGTTCCCCTACTACCCGTAGTAGTTCCCCTTCCAGTCGTCGTTCCTCTAGTACTAACCGTTGTACTTCCTCTTTCTGTTGTAATTCCTCTGCCCGTCGTCGTTCTCCTGCTACACGTCGTAGTTCCCCTTCCAGTCGTCGTTCCTCTATTACTAACCGTTGTAATTCCTCTTCCTGTTGTGCTTCCTCTGCCCGTTGTCGTTCCTCTTCTACCCGTCGTAGTTCCCATTGTAGTCGTTGTTCTTCTACTGCTAACCGTTGTACTTCCTCTTTCTGTTGTGCTTCCTCTGCCCATCGTCTTTCCTCTGCTACCCGCAGTAGTTCCCCTTCCAGTCGTCGTTCCTCTATTACTAACCGCTGTACTTCTCCTGCCTCTTGTAGTTCTGCCCGTCGTCGTTCCTCTGCTACCCGTTGTAGTGCCTCTTCTAGTCGTCCTTCCTCTGCTGCTAACCGTTGTACTTCCTCTTCCAGTCGTTGTTCCTCTCCTACCCGTTGGAGTTCCCATTGTAGTCGTTCCCCTAATGACCATTGTGCTTCCTCTACCTGTCGTCGTTCTCTGGCTACCCGTCGTAGTTCCCATTCCAGTTGTCGCTCCTCCGCTACCCGTTGTCGTTCCCCTTGTAGTAGTCGTTCCCCTACTACCCGTAGTAGTTCCCCTTCCAGTCGTCGTTCCTCTAGTACTAACCGTTGTACTTCCTCTTTCTGTTGTAATTCCTCTGCCTGTCGTCGTTCCTCTGCCTGTCGTCGTTCCTCTGCTACCCGTTGTACTTCCTCTTGTAGTTGTCGTTCCTCTATTACTAACTGTTGTACCTCCTCTTGTAGTTGTCGTTCCTCTATTACTAACCGTTGTACTTCTCCTGCCTCTTGTAGTTCTGCCCGTTGTCGTTCCTCTGCCACCCGTCGTAATTCCCCTTCCAGTCGTCGTTCCTCTAGTACTAACCGTTGTAGTTCCCCTTGTAGTCGTTGTTCCTCTGCTACCAACCGTTGTACTTCCTCTTCCAGTCGTTGTTCCTCTTCTTCACGCGCTATGAATTTTATTACCACTTCCTCTATCGGTACAAGAGCCGCCGGTTGCTTCATTCTTATTCCGACATATACACACCAAGATAAAATGAGCAGACCTGCAATCACGGAAGCCGGTCCACATACATTGACCAGTACCACAGATAAACCGGGCGTCGACATAGCAGCCATGATTATGACCGTTAAACCTACCACGAGTAAAGCCAATCCGACAATAACCGCTAAGGCTAACAAATTAATTCGAGCCCATGATGCAGGAGATCCCGTTCTAAAAGGAGCGACCTTATCACCACCGCAAACCGGCCCAAGACCCTGAAATGCACTTTTTATTTCACGACAACACGTCTCAAAACAATTTCCGATACCTTTACAACCCATACAATACACTCCTATTAAAGGATTTAATATCATCCAAACCGACGGTATCGGACGATTTTTTTTAAATTACCGAACTTTATACACAGATCTTGAGTCTTATGCTCTTAACACAAGCCCACGCCGGGACTTTAACCTCGCGTTCTCAGTCTCAAGCTTTTTAAATTCCCTGGAAAACAAAAGAGCCTTTTTCCGATAAAAAATCGATACCAAAGAAAAAATAATTAAAGACAAACACGGGATCACCGCCAGAGAACAAACCATGACTGCAGCAATCCCACCCGGCATCAAACAACCGATTAAGGACAATGTCAAAATCAAAAGACATAAACCCGCAACCAAACCGAGCATATTCCTTTTTATCCGGGCAACCACAGGTGGCTTAAAAGGACGTTCGGATTGATGAGAGGTATCGGATCGAACGGGATGTGAAGAATCAGCGGCAGAAAGGCCGTTCGCAGACGCCGGACCCGAACAAACTCCCGCACTCGAAGAATCGCTCGCATTTATATCGGACAAAAGAGTGGGAACAACAATATTGGAGGACGTACCCAAAGAATATCGCGCACTTACAACACGGTTCAAAGGAAGGAATCCACAATTCGAGATCGACACTATAACTCCTTTCGAAAACACCGATAAAACAATCTCTTCATGTTAGATTTATCGGTAAAAAACTCATATTTCAAATAATTAAAGAATATTTTCCAAAGGAAAAACAATACTCTTCAAACAACGATAAGTATATACACAATGAGACGATAAAAAGCAAAAGATAATATATCTATTTAAATAAAAAGAAAAAATTCATTTTAATTACCGGAAGGATGTAACCACGCGTTATAGTTTGCTGCAGCAGCTCTTAATTGTAACATTCTTCCGGTAAGGCCGGAACCCTGTGGGTCTGCAGGATTATCCCTACCTATAATTTCATCTATTTCTCTCTTAAGAACCAATACTCGGCTCAGTAGAAAGCATTCTTTTTTGGTATCACTCAAACAGATTTTTGCTGCCGTCAATTTACGTTTTAAAGCTTTCAACTGCCGCTCCATCATGAGCAATCCGCACGCTATTTTTTCCTTCATCGTTACCGGTGTTTTATCGATAAGTTTAGCGGAAGCACTACGTACCTTCATGTTTATCTCCATTATCTCGGAAGGTTTTAAAAGCGTTTCTCTTAAATCGACTTGCTCCAACATCCCTTCCCATCTCTGCTGCTGAAGCATTAACTCTCTGATTTTTTCTGAAATTTTATTGACTTTGTCTATTTCTTCGGTTAATGAGTCTTTCACAAACCTGTACCTTATTGTTTCAAGATAGCTCTCTAAAGTCTCCTTATCCAGTGTTCTGAGATAACTTTCGTACTCTCCCGTATCTTCCCGAGAATAAGCGTTGTCCGCAAAACTCGAATACCCTCTAATAACAACACCCTCGCGATATCGAATATTATTCGTGACAAGTTCCAAACGTTGATCAATCGCAAATTTCAATCCTTTTTTGATCAATACCCAACTTTGGACACATCGGCGTTTTTCTTTGTAGATAGATCTGAGTCTTCGTACATCTGACGTACAATGATCAATCAATGCTATCAATCTTTGTATTCCGGGTATAATTATTGTACCCAAACGCAAATGTTCTTCAGATTCGGGGACAAGCTTGAGCAATCGTTCTTCAAATAATTTAAGATCCGACACCCATTCCTCTCGTTTCTCTGTAAAATTCCGTAATTGACACTCACAATCATTGATTCGCCTGCAAGCCCTATCGATATAATCCCGACCTATCGCTATCTCAGCTCCCAAGTCAATGGAAGTCTTCGCGTGAAAGTCAAAATTATCACGTGATAAAACACCCGCTTGCACCTTACCGCTCTTCTCATGTCTTAAGTAACAGGAAATTTGTTGCGTCGCACGGCTCAACTCTCCGTCTAAGGTTGCTAATCTTGCTTTTTTCTTCTTCAAAGATTTCTGAGTTGCCTGTAAACACAACGCTATCCCATCAGCAGATTTTAACAATTTTTTCATTCGTATTAACAATTGAGCTGTTAAATTCGAAATAAGTCTATTATCCCTAATACAGGCACTCGTTCCTAAAAATCGATTGACTCCTTGAGTTTCTTCGACAAAATCGAAATATTCCTTTTTCAAACAAGACTGCTTTTCATTCAACGTTGAATATTTTCGTTGCAATACCTCAAATCGGCGACATGTATCTTCGGATATAAAATCGGATGCCGCGTCTACTTTATTAACGAGTCGGAATCCTTCAATAAAATCATTCCTCTCTTTATCCAAATCATGTTCCAAACATTTGGCTTCTTTTAGACATTCTTTGAAACGTTGTTTGAAGAAGTTTTCCTCTAATAATCGAAAGGATTTTGCTATAATATATTTCTTTGAGAAGATAAAACGATAAACACAAGCCAATCCTAAAAACAATAACGACAAACAAAGAAGACCGATTGACACAGGAATAAAATTAAAAGAAAACGAAATGAATCCTAAAAGACCTCCTGCTACTATTAATAAACAAAACCCGAGAATCAAAAACAAACAAACTTTAAATTTTAAGGCCGCAAAACCCTTTTCTACAGATTCATTATTAATAACTGCGGATTGCGATACTGAATTAACAGACAATCTATATTACCTACGTCAATGATTTTGATATTTTCTTACTATGTCGACTTACTTCACGTTTTTCATATAACTTAATCAGGTTCAGTTTGGCCTCCAATAATCGTTCAAAACTTTCTATTCGTAAATTCATGGCTTTTACGTTTACCTGATTTTCATTTAAACAAGCTGCTGTACCCTCGACTAAATTCAATAATTTTTTTGTTCGGCGTAATAATTGATCTATCAATTCTAAATAAACTTTGATTTCCTTATCGAAACTCGCAACTCCTAAAAATCCGTCGACTACACTTCGGTCGAAACAATCACAACAATCTTTCTCTAAACGAGCTATATTTTCCTTAATCTGTAACCACCGTTGAGCCAACAAGGGAATTTTTTGATATGAATAGTCGGAAGAAGGGGCTTCAAGTCGATGAATGTTTCGTATAAATTTAACCATACCTTTAATTTCTTTTTCCAAATCATACTCCAAAGATTCGGCTTCTTGCAAACGGGCTTCAAAAGCTTGTCTGAATATTCTTTCTTGAGCTTGCCGAATTTTCAATAATGAAAAACGATAAGCACAAGCCAATCCTAAAAACAACAACGACAAACAAAGAAGACCGACTAATATGAAAATAAAATTAAAAGAAATCATAGGTAGGAACCCAAGAAGAACCCCTACCGTTATCAACAAACAAAATCCGAGAATCAAAAACAAATAAACTTTAAGTTTTAAAACTCCGAAAGATTTTTTAACCTCCGTCGACTCGTTAACAACTAAAGGTTGCGATACCGAATTAAGAGACAATCCATTTACCTATTAAAATAGCAAAATATAATTTTCAATCGAAGAATATTCAAATCTTCGCTCATTTTTCTTCAAAGCCTTATTCGTCTTCTCAAAGCATCCGGTTCACATCGGAACCCGTACAATCGGTTCGACTCAAGGATTACCGAACTCTTAGAATCTTCGATATTAGATGGGATCCTCGATATCAAAATTCGGATCATCCGTCTCTTTAAGAATGACTGAAATAATAACCGACGTAAATAACCACAATCTATCCGTATGAGTAACAATTTCTTACCGGCCTACTTCAACTCTTAGTAATCTTTAATTTATAATCGAAAATTACGATTCATCTGATTTTTTTTAAACAAACAACAAGACCGAAATTCAACGAGAAATTCTAAAAAATCCGTGAAGACCTCATATAATTCTCCGATTCAATACAAAGAACAAACAATATTGCCCTCCCGGTATTTAAGACTCTCGATATAAACCGACTTCTCCGTTTAACGTCGATTAATCTTCTCCCGGATCCTTCATAGCTCTACTGATTATTTACCGTTTACTCCGAATGCGATGAACCATCGGGCAAGGCTTCATCTGAAGTTCGCCCGGAAACACGATCAACGGCCTCAGACATTCGAGTGACCGCTTCATCGATATCGAACGATAAACTATCGGACAAATCAACGACCGGTCCCGCAAGTTCGTGATCCCCCGTCCCAGCACCGATAGAACTGTCGGAATCGGTCTCTGAGCTCTCACTAAAAACGTCCTCATCATCCTGACTGGGAGCAACAATTTCATAGCCACCAAATAATATCCGTTTCTTTTCTTGTTCGCGGATTCGTGCGAATACAAAATAAATCCCGATTGATAACAAACAAATCCCTATTAAAAAGACTGATATACCGACTCCGTTCGCGACAATTGTTCCCAATAAAAAAAGTCCCGTAAACAAAGCAACAATACCGATGAAGATTAAAAAGATCGATGAAACCCATTTCATCATATCGCATTTTGTTGTTGCGTTTTCGGCAATACAAGACGGCTGAGATTGAGCCGATAGCTGTATAGTTGCCATTAATCTCCTTAAAACGAGTCTGTGATTCACGAATGTTCCGGACTATTACCGATTCCGATTCATCGGAATACAACACATCCGATTATTTCAATCTTCGTCATAATCCAAGACGGCTGTGCTAAATTTTCGGCTCAACATTCAGTTCCGTGCTTCTGCCGTTGTCATTACGAAGATCAACGCAAAAATGATGAGTTCACCGAAATAACGTGCCGGGACGGGTAGTTTATACTTTCCCTTCTTTTCAGTAACGTAAAATCTAAAAATTTTCGATTCAATTATCGATAAAAACAAAAAGTCTTGTATTCAGGCTTAAAGACAATAACGCATAAAGGATGATTATCTAAATCGATGCGTGAAGAAACCCCACTTAAAGCAGCCGGAACGGCTAAATCGAATGCTTTAACTTCAATACCTTCTCGATCATTTTTAGATGTTCCGGTACCGCATGATATCAAAGGCAACTGCACGATTCTTATATTTAAATGTAAACAGGATTTAAAAAGAGCTACTAATCCGGTTTTTAAAACAGAGTAAAAACACTTCGGATTATCGGAATAATTCGAAGCTTCGGGTCTCAACATTGGTAAAGATAGTTCCAAGGAAATTGGCGATGAGGAAATCTATCGAAATACTCTCTCGCATAAGCTTCCGAAGGCAAGTACAAACCCCAAGAAAATTGACCCGGTTTCAACCGGTTTTCGGATTTACTGAGTTCCCGGAATCCCCTAGCAACAATAGTTTGGAACTACCGGCCGTCTAAAGCCGGTTGGCTTCCTGCTCAATATTCCTACCGAGAACAAGTTTACACAGGCTATCCTCGTAGTTCCTACGATTCTTGTTTACATATGCTCGCTTTCAGCCCATCGTCTAAAGCCAATGGGATTTACGCTCAGTCTTAAAAAGACATATTTAATTATAAATAGAAATCATTAAAAAAATTACCGAAATTGAAAAAACTATAGCGTCGAGAAAAAAACGAATGATCGGAAACTTTCGACAAAAAGCTCCAACCCGAAAAACTCTTCAAATATTTTTCGAAAACGTATCAACTACGATAAATGATCGAAACATCGAAACCGTTAACACCATTTTAGAATATTCTAAGTCGATAACGGATTGTTATCATTGAATTGCTCCGATTTCGAATATTCCAAGAGAATTTCATCCGGAAATCGTGATACCACTATTAAAAAGCTTTTTCATGATTTGTCGATGAATATGCATCCATTAAAAGTAACTCCTAACAGTTCAAGCATAAACAACCGGAATCATCGAAACCCGAACAACGATTTCTTGCTCTCGAAAATGGGAAAATATGTGCTTTTTTATACTAAAAAATCACGAACGACCTAATCTTAGTATTCGTTTACGATCTCGCAGCCGGGTACTGTCTCGGAATCGACGATACTGATACAAAGCTTAGAAGCGACCCCAGGACCATGCGTTCCTGTCCACCATGCCTCCTCATTAACACCACTAGGATCGATATCATTTATGGCATCTATCAAAGCCAATAAAACCGCTCTGATCCAATTTTCTCTTGCTATAGGTTCATTCAAAGGCGGTAGTTCGGATTCACTACAACCCAACAAAGGCATTTGGATCACGTGCATCCCTTTTTCGATACAGTTTAATAAAAGCTTCCTAAAGCCTACTCTCATAACCTTATAAGCACCCAAAGGATTATTATTGTGGTGTGTCGCTTTCGGCCCGTTGAATTGATAAAGCACACACCAAGGACATCTTCTCTCAGCTTGTCCAAGTTCTCGTGAAAGACTCAATGAAGACACCCAGTCTCCACAAGAAAACTGACCCGACCCAAAACGCACTTCGGGTAAAGAGTTTACCCAGCTAGTTGTCGTAGTTGCTGACTTCAAAGCCTGGCTGGTTCCTCCGACATTGGTTGAATTTACGTTATTAACAACCGCGGTGTTTAATGCAAGGGTAGGTTCAAACGGGCTCCAACAATCATAGTCCCGATCGGTTATGTTACGTTTGGCAAAAGACACATAAATATGTCTTCCGTTATGGAAAGTTTTTTTCGTTATCTCACCATTATCATCTTCTTCCGTATCACAGCTTATCGGAATCGGAAAATTCGATCTGAACGAACTTAACAATATTTGTTTCGTCTCCGAGCTCTCACCACCTCTTCGATCAATATACTCTCTTTCAAAAGCAGCACGTTCAAGAGGAGCGGGTGCATCATCAGTCGTAGTGTAGGGATTTGGAGGAATACCGGCAACTAAACGGTCGATCAGATCGTCAATACGGCGACCTGTGCGACGATCCTCGGGAGGCCTGCTTAAAGCATCCCGGTCTGCTCTTTGAAGTTCAGTACGTTTAGCTAGGCAAATCGTCGCAATTATAATCACTGCCACTCCGACCGAAATTAACAGGGCCAGTAGAGGGATATCAAAGACCAGCATCAGAGTGGCGCCTATTACGCATAATAAGATGCCGATAATGTATAAAGCAATGGCAATGTTCCTTAACAGCCTTATCTTTGTTTCAGGAGTCATTCTATTGACGGCAGCTCTTGATCTGTTGATCAAAGATCTTACCCGATTAATCGGAACATTGTTCGAAGGAGGGATATTATTCCCGTTGGGGGGGATATTATTCCCATTATTTACCGGAGCAGACATTGTATATTTTTCAGGTTTAATGTGAATTACTTAAAACTATTATAATAATTTTATACTTAAAATCAAATTAATAAATAAACATGTACAAAATATCAAAAATCTTAACAAACCAGGACTAAATTTACTTCGCTCTACCTTTATCGAATCTTGTCCAGGTCGGAATCGAAAATGTAATGTTAACAGGAAGCCGTTTCCTTAATGTCGTTCTTACTCCCAGCAATAAAAGCAGCAAGGGATTCAGATTAAAAGCTTCGATTACGGCTAAACCTAAGATGATCCATCAAAAAAATTAATTCCGAAGGTTCTCAGTCGATTGATTCGTGCTTCGAAGAATACTTCCCTAGGTTTGATTTTATTCAAAACCGGATAACGTTACCAAGCAGACATTTGAGCAAAAGTGGGTGTTAATATATTTGCCAAGCCCGTTAAAGAATCTCTGAATGATTCTTCCGGTGCTTCGCCCGATTTACTTAGTTGTTTGGTACGAGAATTGACATGGATGACTACGGCTATTCCCATAATCACACCAATTATCCCAATCGCAACTATCAGAAGATAAAAAGGTTGGAAGAAATAGCCGGTTAAAGTGAAAACCACTCCCGTCAATATCAAACCGAGTACCGTTATAATGACACCTATAAGAATGATTCGCTCATTTTTGAAAGATCTTGAACGCTCGACAGACTCCGTCACTTCACCGATTGAGGAATTGTTGCCGGATGCGGCTCCATCCGCATAAATCATTGTTATCCACCGATTTCAATATAAAACACTCGATTATATTGCCAAAATCTCATAGTCCTACTTGTATAGAGTTGAAAATCAACGATAACAATACTTAAAAAGAGTTAACGGGTTTTTTGTCAAATCCAATACAAAAAGCCTATAGTGACCGACGATATTGATGCCACCGGTCTCATTCAAAATCCGTTAAAAAACCCCGCCTTTCAATGTCTGCTAGGAGCATATAAAAAGGCACACTATCTTTACCGACGATATTAACACAAAAAGGGTGTTCGGAATCAACGCGTTCGCTAATCTCACCCAAAACTTCAAGAAGAGCCGCTCCGACCGCTTTAACCCATCTCCTGTTCTGACCCATATAAAAATCGAATTTCTCACAGCATAATAAAGGCATCTGTAGAATACTTATACCGCTATCAATACAAGATGCGAAGAGATTTTTGAATCCGATTTTCATAACTTCATAACCTTTCTGAGGTTTGTTATTGACATAAGAAACTTCCTCTCCTCGAAACTTGTAAAAAAAGTTCCAATGAAATGCGCTCATAGTGCTTTTTGAAGGCAACCAGTCGGCTTTACAACATTCACCCGGTTTCATGAGCAAGGAATTTTTAAGTGCCTGTGAAGTATCGAGAGAAACATTATCCGGCGTATAAAACTTTTTTGAATACGCTTCATAAACAATGGCAGTGATCGGTGGTCTTTCTTGAAACGGATTGTAAGCAAGTCTGCCTATATCTCCTTGAGAACAAGACAAATAAAGTCCGTTACCATTACTAAATACCATTCTTTGAACAAGCCGGCCGGCGTCATAATCAGTCGCATCGGTAACCACTTGAGGAAGGCACTGTCTCAAAGAGTTTTTCAAATATTTATAATTAAAATTGTCTTTAAATGTATGATCCGGCGGTTCCCTGTCGGATCTCACCGGTGCTGCGAAGAAGCTATGAAAAAACTTCTCCTGCGAAAGAGTTCTACGCAATCCCGGTCGATAACGAACGGGTGCTTCTGCTTTGGGTTGTTCCATATGTAACCGGGGATCGGTACTGATAGCGGGCACTTCCGGATCAGGTTGTATCGGGACCGATTGAGGTTCCGGTCTCGGCAAAATGACAGACACTTCCTCAGGGAGCCGCCCCAAGATCGATTGAGATCCGGGTTCCGGCACAATAACGGACACTTCCTCTCCGAGTTGAGTCCTATATCGTTTGGTTTTCGCTAATAAAACTCCGGCAACAACCGTTAACACTAATCCCGTCGCTAACGACAGGAAAAACAAAGGTTGGGAGAGAACCGCAGCCCCAACCACGCCTGTTACGATTAATAAAAGACCGATAATCAACAGAGTGATCCCGACTGCTTTCAATCTTTGCGTTTTTTCAACGACTGAGGGTCGTTCGGAGGTCGTTTCTTCTCGGATGACGAGATCATCACCGGCTTGCCCCGGAAAAGGAGTACTACCGTCGATATTCGAAAAATAAGTCATGCCAAATAAAATATTAATTATAATTATAATATAACTATTTTTATTTTTTTAAAATTAAATTTATGAAAATAATTGTTTAAGGCATTATAAATAATAAAAAATTTCGATCGGAAACACATTTTTTTTTCGGCTTATGATCTCAGTGAATTTTAGGTTGATTCCTGCTGATTTTAAACAAAAAATCATCGTATTTCATAAAATTTTCAAATGAATATGAATTGCAGAATGATCTTTGCTTCTGCACTACATGTCTCTTACAACCCTATAAACGGGTATTTGATCGGAATTAACGATAATTCCGATTTCTTACATTGTAAAAAGAGTATTTTTGAATTAAATATTTGCTATGATGCTATAAATATTCGGTTCATCGAGACTAACAATATTTACACATAAAGAAGCTTCAGAATTTCCGAAGTCCTCTCTATCCTCATTTAACAATTCCAAGGCATCCGAAATAACCATAACGATTGTCATCTCGAAAAAATCCCGTTGTATTTTCGACATTCCGGGAGCAAAAGAAAATAACGGGATTTGCACAACGTTTATATTTCGTTGAATACAGAAATTAAAAAGATTTTTAAATCCATAAAACAAAACGTCGCCGATAATTTTCGGATCTACATCAGCTTCAAAAGCATTCTCACTTAAGAAAGGTCCACCGAATCGACACAGAAAAGACCAAGAGATCCCTTGATCGGATGTACTCGAAGAACCGTAATGCAGACAAGCAAATTCACCGGGTGGCATAGCAGGTGTAGAATTAAATAATTCTAAGGTGGCTGTGTCAATATGCCTCCGCATAAAAACCTCCATCTCTGAGTAAGCTTCACAAATGATGATCGTTTTAATTTGATCTCCGAATGGATTATACCGGAGCTTTTCCGGAGATCCCCTGACAAAAGCCAACCGGCAACCTTTCTCGTCGGCAAAAACCTTTCTCTTGATTTTCCCGTTTTCATCTCGGAGGGTTTCATCGATAACGACCGGAAATTTTTCTCTTAAAAATATTCGAAAATCCGAAACAATTTCCGACCAGTCCTGTTCATCCTTACTTTTCATCGATGGTGTGTGTGCAGGAGCACCGGTTAATCTCGATCGTTCCTGCAATCCTTTGGCCTTCATCAGAATGATTGTTCCAAGAACCGTTAATATCAACCCGGCTAAGGCCAATAAAAGGAGTAAGGGATTGGATAAGATTAGGGTTATGCAGGGTCCCCCCGCCATTAACAAAACACCAATAAATAATAGAACAATTCCGAGGATTTTCAATACTTGAATTTGCATCGAAGACGTTGTTTTTACGTCTTTGGCATCGTTATCGGTTCGATGCAAACAAAACTTATCGAAACCAATTTTTAAATAAGAAGACATTCCAAACCGAAAATGTTAAAAGATATCGGATAGTTATAGTCGATTTTTATTCAGGTGAACAGGATATTATAAATTATATATGTGGCTATCAAAAATATGCCTTTGATTAAGTCTAATAGTAATCGATCGACTATAACCGATTTTTATATTCATGAATTATAGGCCTTTAATGATTTCACTGCAGGGTTTCTGTTCGGGCATAACGATATTGACGCTTTTAATACGGATGCTTGTAAAGACGACAGAGAGTCCGAAATAGCCGTAATAGTCGTCAAATCCAAAACATCCTGTTTGATTTCCGGCATTTCGGGACGACAAGATAATAAAGGCAGTTGCACGACAGTGATCCCTTTATTGATACAGGAATCAAAAAGACGTGAAAATGCAGTGATTAGAGCACCATAAACCTCTTCCGGTTCTACGTTGGGATCGAAACCTTCGCTTCCTAAAAAAGGTCCCGATAATCGATAAACGAGATCCCAATGAGTTAGATGGGGATGTACGCTTCTGAAAGCTATTGAAGAACATCGATTCGATACGACAAATTTTCCGGGAGGCAAGTCAGGTAGATTCGACTCCATTTCGCCAATATATATATTCATCGCGCCTTCCGATTCGGAGTGCGCTTCTTTAGAGGTATTTTTGAATGGATTAAATTGAAGATTTGTTATAAAACCTTCAATAGCGGCTAGATACAAATTCTTTTGGTCTCGTAAAAGATTCCCTTTAATTATAGTGACGGTATTTATATCGAAAACCTCATTAAATGTTTCTCTCAATTTATTTTCGGCAGCATCAACCAAAAGCGACCAATCCTGTTCATCCTTACTTTCCGTTATAAAAATAGATACAGGTTCGGAAGTTGCTCCGAATGACTTCGACTCTTGATTTTCTCCGCAACTTACGACTTCGTCTTCAGAAGTTATATTATCCTCATTTGTACCGAGTCCTGATGCTGTCCCTTGCAAAGGTTCTATGAGGGATGTACTACCTTCATCGAACGGAAGACTACCTTGTCCTTCTTCTTTCGGTCCGAAAGAATCTTCGATATTTTCGAGTTCGTCTTCGTGCTCCGAATACACTCTAGACCTTTCCGTTTCGGACTCTTCCGTTTTTGGCAGCTTGATTAGAGGAGTGGTAACATCAATAGGTGTGAGGGAATACTCATGCTCCTCCTTTAGTCTTGTGGCTTTTGCCAATAAAATTCCTGCAGGAACAAATTAACACCAATCCTCCGGCAACTATTAAAAGCATCAAAGGATTTGCTAAAGACAAAGCCGTAGCTAAACCTGCCACGATTAATAAGAGACCGATAACTAAACGAGTAATACCTAGGGCTTTTAATCGTTTAATTGCGAATTCGGAGAATACATTTGCGGATGTGGCTTCATTATCAAGTTGCTTAACGAAAGGGGAACTGCCGGTTCCGGATTCCGTAGGAAAAGCCATTTTAACCCCAAATTTTTAAAACAAAAAAAAATAATTAACTAAACTAATTATAAATTATTTTTATTTGTATAAAAAATAAATTCTAAAACATCATCATCTATAAATATTAACAAGAAATAAAAACTCGGAAGCGAAAAGGATGATTAAGACCGAGTCCTTTCATTATCTTAAACATAAGGAATCGAAGTCCTCGAAATAAATTCTCGGGAATTAGGAAGCATGAGATAAAGATAATAAAATTGCTACACGTGCAGCTTCCAAGAATAAAATATCGTAAACTTTTCATTCCGAGTGCAAATCGAATTTAAAATCACTAGAAATTAAAAAATCCTGCAATCAGTAAAATAAAAATCAACTAATTAATTAACAATATGTTATTTCGGAAATGAGATTCATGGATTACATATCTTTTAAAGATTCAAAAACAAGTATTTGATTAAAACTAACGATATTAACACGGAAAGATCAACCGAGTTTCTTTTCTCATGCAACAAATTTGGACTCTCCGAAATCACCCCCAGAAAAACATATCCAAGAGATCCTGTTTGATTTTCGGTATTCCGGGAACATCGAAAAATAAAGCCGGATGAAGCACGTTTATGCTTCTAGTCATACATGCATCGAAAAGAGTCATATATACGGTATGTTCATAGAAAATTCAAGGTTACGAAATTGAAATAATGATAGGTTGTCGCTATCAAAATAATTCCATATAAAATAGCTTCAGCAGCGAAATATCGAAATCCGGTTCGTAAGCAACGCAGGTTTTAGCTTGGTCTCCGAACGGATTATAACCAAGATTCATTATGTCACCATGAATAAAACTCAGATGAAGACCCTTTTTCCGTTAATAAAACACTTCCTGCCAATCTCACTGCGATTATCCGAAGCAGTTACACCGATAAATACCAAGAGCAATTCGGGAATGGTTATCTTTAAAAATTCTTGCAACCCTGACATGAATTCTACATAAATTCTAATCAAAAATTATCCCGGACTTCCGATTTCGGCTCTATTTGAGATCCGATTCTTTCGCATTCTTCAAATTCTTCGAGATGTAGTTCGTTCTTTTCGATCGGGTCTACGGATTCTTCCGCTAACTGCCCTATTCGTTGAACTTTAATCAACAATATTCCGGAAATAACCGTTAATGCCATTCCGATTACGAATATCGCAACAAATAAAGGACCGGATAAAGCTACGGTCATAGCAATACCCATAGCAACCAATAAAAGACCGACAATTGATAAAACAATACCGAGAATGTTCAATCTCTGAACTTTTGAGTCGGAAAACGATCTGACAGACCACCTATCTTCCGCGTCTATAGCACCATTAACACCTTGATACGAAAAGGGATGATCGTTATTCAAAAAAGTAGTCATTTTTATATTTAAAAAAGATAAAGATTCCGAATTACAGATCTTTTACAAGTTCAGAACACGATATTTCGATTTTACTGACGATATTAACACAAAAGGGCGTGTCACAACTGACTCTTTCTCCGGCCTCAGCCAAAGCTTCCGTAATAGCCTGAATGACTGCCCGTCCCCACTGAGTGTCTTGTTGATACACAGGTTCACAACACACCAGAGGCATTTGTAAAACGGTTATCCCTCGTTCGATACAATCGATAAAGAGGTTTTTGAATGAAACTTTTAAAGAAACACATTTTGATTGCGGGTCCATGGGTGTATTCGGTACATTAAGTCTATAAAGGAAATCCCACTTCAAAAAAAGTCCGCGCTCTTGAGATGATGAAGGAACCCACGTGGACGAGGGGCTCCACTTAGCCAACAAAAACTCGCCTTGTAACTTGTTAGCTCGCTCTCGTTCAAACTCCTTAAAAACCTCTTCATCGGTGCATCGGCGTATCAAGGCGGCTCCGACAGATTGCGAATACCGGTCGCAAAAAACAAGAGCGGTCTTGTTCGGGGTTTGGCATGGACTATATTGAATCTTCATTATAGTGCCTTTGGCAAAAGTCAGATAACAGCCTCTTCCGTTACTCAAAACTTTTCTTACTAATTTTCTCTTCAGTGAGTATGTTTTATCAACTACGATTACTCGAGGAAAATATCGTTTCAAAATCGCCACCGACCGTTCCGGAGAAAAATCGTGTACGATTTTAACTTCGGGGATAGGGCTATCGAATTTTCCAATCGGTTCGTCCCTTAAGGGGTCGGCCAACAACTCGGATATTCCGGATTGGCTCTCCAACCGTTTAGTTTTTATCAAAAAAATCCCAGCTAAAACCGTTAATACCAAGCCCATTACGGCTACAAGAATTATAAACAAATTGGATAAGACTGCGGCCATGGCTAAACCTAGCACGATTGATAAAAGACCGATAGACAGCAAAATAATTCCGACCACCTTCAATCGTTCGATCTTTATGTCGGAAGATAATCGTGTGGAAGGCACTTTTTGTATGTTTACGTGATGAGTCAGAAGATTGATATCACTAGCGTCCGATGAAAAAACCATTGCAAAACAAAAATTGTAAAACTGATTAACTAAACGAATATTTAAGGAACCATGACGATCCTTTCTAAGAAGAACTCTAGTTATTCAAAACATTAAATCAACGAAAACCTTCGTAAAAAGTCGAAACTTAACAATTGTCGTCCTCACCCGGTTGTCCCGCCGGCATTCCATGCTCTCGCATATTAATAGAAAGACGAAGTAGGGTTTGGGTCACTTCTTCAGACATCCCTTCAAGAACTCCGAGAGAATTTTGACAACCTAAATCCATCAATAAGCTTAGAACGCTCCTGCAGCGTTCTTGGATAAGAAGGCCGGAAGACCAAATCCCTTCACACTCCCGTTGCAGCCTACTATGTTGCACAATGAGTTCATCCGAATAAGAACGGAGTGTTTGTGCAGCCACTGATAAAGCATGGCAGCGGGAACAACGTTCAATTAAAGATTCACGGTCTGTAAATAAAGCAGTATATATTCGCCAAAGCAATTGAAGATTATTCACCACAGCCACTACGTCAGCAATCTCTTCTCTAGTGTCCGAACGGTCGAACACGCGTTTCATTATCTGAATTATGTCTACGATATCCGAATGTCCCTGTTTAAATACTTCCAGATTTAATGTGGCTTCCTGAAGAGCTTTTACTAATACTTCCTGTTGTTTCATATCGAATCTCATCAATCCGTTTTTTCGAAACTCAGACAAGGTCTGCTCTGCCGAAGCACACGCGTTCAATAATTGACCCCATTGATCACAGGACTCTAAAGCTCTTCGAATGTTACACGTTGCCGTTTCCTGTAGGTTTTTCTCTTCATTCGACTCTTTTTGATATTTGATGAAAGACAGTTTATTTGTTCTAAACAATTCGCGATAAGTCGTTATTGAGGTGCCCAGCGCGTCTCGAAATAAGCCAAGCGAGTCCTGTAACGCAGTTACTTCACCCTGATCCATAAATTGATAACTTAATGCCGCTGCGGATAATTCGCCTAAAACGCTCGTCATCTCGATCAATAGGGCAGTCCGTTCCAAGAAGATAGCGTTCATATAATCAATATTCCGTAAAACACAATCCGGATCATTCGTCTCAAGACACGGAATGCTTCCCCCCTCCTCAGACATGACTCCGGTATAAGCCGGAACACACTCTCTCCATAGATTTAAAATCGATTCCCTTCTTTCGGGATCCTGTATTGACAGAGGATCTTGAAGAAAGAGTGCAATAATGCGCGAGGCTCTAGATTGAAAGATGTTTCTTGCTTCTTCATTATCATTAACGGCAGTGCCGATAGCCGCTTGTATATTTTCGACCATATTTTGACATTCCTGCCAATCTTGGACCGCATTCAATTGTTCGAGATAACAACAGGCTCGTCTATAGTCTATAGTTCGAACCCCGCATAATAGACCTTCTTTTTCCTTACTCGATACTTCAAGAGATGCGATTCGGTTTCTGAATGATCTCAACATATCGGCAACAAATACGGTCAACTCTACGTCATTTATACGTTGCGTCTCCTGTTCAAGACCGATTCCCAATGCAATAGCTTCGTTTTTCAGTTTCTCTATTTCTGTTGACGCTTCAAGATGCATACGAACCGAATCTCTCAGGTCTATCGCCTCAACATGATCGGCGAAGCGATGTACCCGCCCTTCAATATCGTTTTCCTCTTGAATAAAGGTACGGTAACGATGGTCTAAAACTCGAACTAAAGACGCTCCGAATACCTGATCCTGACTCATTTCCTGATAACGAGTTATACATGCGCTTATTGAATCAATAACTTCTTGAAGATGTTGATTTACTTCCGTAATTCGTTCCGGAACGGAAAAAAGGAGCGGATCCTGACAACAAAATTCCCTTAATACAGAGATAATTTGACCATTTATGACCTCTAACCCATCGAATTGAAGCATCTCGCGTTTCATCTCCGGAAGTATATCGAGCTCTGAAAGAAAAGTTCTATATTCAATCAAAAACGCATTCAATATTTTAACTGGATACATTACGGCAAGTAAAACATCCATTTTTTCTTTCAAGGATGTGGAACGCCGTTGGAACTCTGTCGCATCCATACCGGCCGTATCGGCATCATCGGGACTCAGATCATGCATAACCTGATAATAATTCACCATTCTGTTGTTGAACATTGCTTCAAACTGAGGACGTTGCTGAAGTAGAGCCTCTTGGCTAACATAAGCCGCAAAATCTAATTCTATCGAATGCAGCAATTCATAGCCTCTCTGCAATTCGGATCGAAAACTTACTTCACCCTCGGTTGCCCTCATAGGTCGAGCGGGTAAACTCTCAAGTTGAGATTTGGCTCGTACACCGGCTTTGTACATCTTTATCACCAAAATCATGCCGGCAACGACTAAAATCAAGCCTACTACACCCGTTACGATAAGACCAGGAAGGCTCATAAGTCCAGGAATCGTCAACCCTATAACCAAAACAATCAACGACAAAGCAAGACCGATAACAATAAGAGCTATTCCAAAACCGCAATATTTATCGGCTCTATGTTTCTCCAAAGAAGCTTGTTCCCTTAGAACGTTGGTTCCGTCCGAATAATCTACGTTTAAATTCGTCGTAAAAGAAGCCATAAGTTATATTTATTTGAAATAAAAAAGATTATATCAAAAAATTATATATATAATAACTAAATTAGTTTTTTAAGGTAATTTCAATTGAAAATTATGATCTTCGATAAGAATTTCACCGATTTTAGTTACGGAATGCAGTAAGTAAGTTCCGGTAAACACTATATAAAGTATAAGTCAAACAATAATATAAGGTAACTTTCCTGAGCTTCCGAAATTCAAAAATAAAAATCGCGATAATACGGTTTGATTATCGAATGATCACATAAAATTATCTATAATTCGGTCTTACTTGTCATATCGCGTCAAAATATCCAAAAAGATATATCCTATTCCCCCTATATCGCAAAATCCGTCCAAATATTCCCGAAGTTCTTTCAATAAAGAGCGGAGGCAATTGAAAAAACGCGTAAGATGAAAAAATTCAATAGTTACCTCAAGAATCGGCTCCCTCTAGGCGTAGAAAAGATCAATTTTTTGAAAAATTTCCGAAAACGATAATTTATCGATTATCCACCTTCCTACCGAATTTACAATCATACATCGAATCATCCCGATCGAATGCTTTAGCACCTTATACGTTGGAGATCTTCCAATCAAACAACCATTGTTTAAACCTGTTCAGCAAATGATGTATCTCTTGAAACTGACTATCGATAAGTCCGAAGTCTTCGATTATCTTTTCAATTCCAATAAACATCAATTGCTGATCAAAATCTCCGATTTCCCCTACTATTAACTTTTGAAGAATGGAAAGCACGGGAAGCACAACTTCCGATAATTCTTTAGATATGTTTGTCTGATTTTTACTATGAATCACACTCAAATCAATTACCATTTGTTCGATTCTTTTAATCATTATATAACGTAAATTACCTAGTAACTCCAAATTGATTATATGTAAGCTGTCTGGATATATTAACCTTTTTGATGTTTCAAACACGGAATCCGTTTCTACAAACGTCGTGCCCAATCTCGACTTCTCACTCGAGATTGCCGTTTCTGTTTTATACAAACTTAAAAGCTCCGTTTTTATAATCTCCGATTGCGTTGAAAATATCATTTTTTTCTCGCAATAATATCTCTTTAACTCTTTCGATATACGTGCATGATATTGGCAATCCTCTTCCTCGAAATGTATTGGTAACGACATAACCTGTCGAACGGATTCCGAAACGTCTTCAATACCGAATAAAAGTTTGTCGGAGCGACGGCATCGACTGCTAATCTCACTCAATTTATTAAAGATTTTTCGATATATCAACATAAGCGATTCTTCATCTAAGGAAAACTCAAACTCTTCAATACCCAAATTAGAACAAAGCAATCCTCCTGCAGTTATTAAACTAACGAGAGTATCCGAAGAGTCTTCCATTGAAAATCGATCCTCGGCAACATACTTCAAATAGGATGACATGAACTCAAAGACCGACGGATATATCATTGAGCTTTCTTTTATTAAGAAACTCTGATCTTCGGTACACTCTTTTTCATTTTTTTGCCAAAAAATGACCGACTGCTCCAAAGGTAAATCGTAAGCGCGTTCAAGATAACTTAAATAAGATTCCAAAACATCTAATTCGGATTGTTTCTTAAGTTTCATTATCCTACATTTCATCAATTCCGTTTCGATGTGCCTTTGAAAATCGATAACACGCATGTTACCATGATCAATCGTCCCCCTTTGCTCCATCAACAATGATTGATTACGAATCAATGAACCGAGAGCATCATTACGAATCTTTATATCGGGAATATTTCCTTGGAAAAATTCGACTTTCTTCATGAAACTAACCCTCTCAGCTAGCAGCTCCTTTAGTGTTGCTTCAAGCTGAGATTGAACATTCGTTAAAACTTCATTTAAGCTTCGTCCTTGCAATATATCTTCCAACCGCAGAAACTTAGCAATACCGCCTACGGCGTGTTCTTCTATCTCCTGTCGCAGTTCCGCTATCGTTTTCAAATAACTTCGAGTAACTTCATCGGATAATTCCGATCTATCCAAAATACCGGCTTGAATAGCCGAACAAGTCTCTTTGATCTTTTCAAAAAATTTCACAGAAGGATTGAAAAATGTCTCAGAGATACCATTCATACGAAGACTTCGATCTAACCTGTTCTTTGAGAAGGTCAAAACACTGTCATTACAAAAAATCTCTTCCAAAAGGATTCGTAATTTTTGCATCTCTTCATTAAAAGAGAGCTCAAGATCTTGGATTCCTAAAAAAATATTTCTCGAAAGCGCTTTATAACAACTTAAATTTTCCGGATTCAAATCGATTGTTTCCAAGGACAACGTCCGTTTCATGTTATCGATATGACGATAATATTTGTCGCAAAAAGCAATCTTAGACACACCTCGTTCCTTTTCGAACCGACTAATCAATTCCGGCAATTTGTTTTCGAAACGAGCGATATCGAGACCGGTTGTTTGCCGAATCTCGTTATACTGAGAGAGAACCCTAAAACGATTTTCAGATTGGCTCAGAGCAGTCCGAGCTTTCAGGAACGAGCCGAAAAAACACGTAAAAAGAACAATTCCTACAAACACTAAAAATATAAAGATACAAGAGATTATTCCCAGAAAAATTGCACACAGCAATGCGGAAACAACAAACAATAATAAACCGAAAATACTCATTATCAAAAAAATAATGATCTTTTCCTTTATTTTCCGTTGTTCGACTAACTCTTGTTTAATGGCATTCGACATACGCCCATCGATAGAAAAAGTCATTACTCATCACACGAATTGAAGGTTAGAGTTAAAGCCTAAAACGATAAGATCGAATAAAGCAAGAAAATCTCACCTATCTTCCTCAAATTAACAATCTTCGTCATAATCCGGACAAAGCTTCATAACCTGACGACTTAGCTCCTTAAGAGGTTCGGGATAAAAATTTTTTAAAACAGCCCATTGTTCGGCTAAACGAAAATATTTCTTTACCAAGGCATAGTCCATTCTGATTAAACCGATTTGAGCCAGAATTACGGCTTCTTCCATTTCATCGCAAGTATAAGCAAGACTTTTCTCAAAAGCCTCAATCGACTTTCCATATTTTCCTAAAGCAACCAAACAATGAGCCAATCGACGATAAATCTCTTTAGACTTCGGATATTTTTTTATGTAATCGGATAAACGATCGACGTAGCCGTTTAAAGATTCGGAAGAATCGCCCGGATATGACAATAAACATTCAACGGCATCAATTCCCAATTCGTTACGAAGATATTCCGCAATCGAAGGATTGTTAATTCCCGATAATTCTTCCAAAACGGAACGTCCTTCGGAAAGATGTCCTGAAAAAAGAAGACTCCATCCATATAATTCCTTCAATTTATGGTCATCGGGAATATAACGACAAGCCAGACGATAAGCAATAATGGCTTGATCGTACTTTTTCTCTTTTAAGAAATAAAAACCTCTGTTCATGAACGATAAACCGATAACTTCTTTCAACTCTCGTTTTCGATTTTTCTCCGGAAAAAATCCTTCATAATTCTTGGTATCGAGATGTATCCCGCCGGCAGTGGTCTCTATATTCAAATAACTTCCGTCTTTTCGTAAGTAAGACAGATAAATGTGACCCGGAGGCGTTCGTATCTCAAGAGGTAATCCGATTCGAACGGCAATGGATAAATATAACGAAGACACTCCCAAGCACACCCCGTATCTGTCCTGAATCAATGAAGATAAAAAAGTGAACTTATCGGAAAACATTTCTCCTTTGGATGGGAAACGTATACCCATTTCTTCAAACAACACTTTATTAATAATGTCTATACATCTCGGATCGTCGGAAGGCACATTTTCGGCGCGTAGACCTGCTTTTACTCTTAAAGCCAATATATCCAAAAGATATGAATAAATATCGGCCTTTGTTGCAATATCGGGATCATCATGAAATTCAGCTAAAATCAAAGCTCTTCCGATATCGATATCGGAATCACTTAAACAATCGACTTCGGATAAGGTCCGAATATACCTTCCTTTCATCAAAAAAGTCCGTAAAGAAGAGGCCAAACCGAGCAATCGAGAACATTCTTCGGAAGAATAGTCTTCGGATTTACATCGAAGAAGCTTATTTAACATATGAACCGTATCGTCTGAACGATTGCAATCCTCAAGTTCCATAAGATCGAAGATCCTGGACAAGCAACCGGGATCTCGATGAATGACATAAAAAGCACATAAACGTTCCAAGGAGTCACTGTCAGGAACCGTAACGTAATCACCATAGGAAAAACAATAATGTCCAAAAACGATTTGAAAAAAAAATACCCATATAAAAATCTTATTCATATTTTTGCGAACACGATTCATAAAAGGTTGTTTTTTAATCTTTCTTAAAGACAAGAACACCGTTGGACATTTCCAAACGGACGGTCATATCCGAAGATATATCGCCTTTCAAAACAGCCTTCGAAAGATGCGTCACCACTTTTTGTTGAATGAGTCTCTTTAGCGGTCTGGCGCCGAAAGATACGTCATACCCTTCCTCACTGAAATATAAAACCACGGAATCATCCCATAAAAGCTCTATGCCGCGTTCCTTCATTCGATCGGCTACTCTTTTTAATTGAATCCCGACTATTTTGATCATGTCCTCCTCTTTTAAAGGAACGAAAGGCAATATCTCATCTAAACGATTGAGAAACTCCGGACGAAAGTACCTTTTCAGCTCAGGCTCGACTACACGCAAAACATCTTCTTTCAAAAGATTGCCTTTGTGTTTCAAACAAAAACCTACAAGTTCTTCCGAACCTATGTTCGACGTCATGATAAATAAGGCATTTTTGCAATTGACTTTACGCCCCTTACTATCGGTCAGCTTGCCTTCATCGAATATTTGAAGCAAAAGATTGAATACCTCTTTATCAGCTTTTTCAACCTCATCGAACAAGACTACGGAATAAGGACGTCTTCTTAACGCTTCCGTGAGCATTCCTCCTTCTTCATAACCGACATATCCCGGAGGGGAGCCTATAAGCTTTGCTACCGAGTGCTTTTCCATATACTCCGTCATATCGAAACGAACTATGGCATCTTCTTTACTGAAAAGCAGATAAGCTAAAGCTTTAGCCAATTCGGTTTTACCGACTCCCGTAGGACCGACGAACAAAAATACGCCGAAAGGTCGAAAAGGATCATTGAACCCTACTCGGGCCGCGCGAACGGCATCGCTGACAGCAGTAACGGCAAAAGTTTGACCGACCACTCTTTCTTCCAAAGCATTCTCTAAATCCAAAAGTTTTTCGGATTCGCCTTCCAACATTTTTTGAACGGGAATCCCTGTCCAATGGGAAACGATTTGAGCAATCAATCTTTCATCAACTTCTTCCTGAAGTAATCTTTTATCCCTTTTATTCAACATTTCCTCATCAGCAATAATCTCTTCTTCCAAACGAGGAACGGCATGATATCTTAATTCAGCCACTTTATTGTAATCCGATATTCTTTCAGCCTCTTCTTCAGCAAATCTCAACGCTTCCAAAGTATTTTTTTTCTCTTTGATCCCGGAGATCAATTTTTTTTCCTCATCCCATCCCAAACGTAAAATAGCTAATTCTTCTTTTAAATCCGCTATCTCCCGAGCTAGGACCGTATCCTCGGATTTTTTATCGGATCCCGTTTCTCTCTTTAAAGCTTCCTGTTTAATAATCAAAGCCGATAACGCTCTTTCCTTTTCATCAATCGGCAAGGGTAAACTACCTATTTGCATACGAATCAAACTGGCTGCTTCGTCAATCAAATCAATGGCCTTATCCGGCAAAAATCTATCGGTTACGTATCTATGCGATAACAAAACGGCTGCGTTAACGGCTCCTTCCGTAATTCGAACCCCGTGGAAAATTTCATATTTTTCTCTTAAACCCCTCAAAATAAAAACAGCGTCTTCCAAAGAAGGTTCCGAAATGAAAACGGGTTGGAAACGTCTTTCCAAAGCCGCGTCTTTTTCGATATATTTTTGATATTCATTAAGAGTCGTTGCTCCTATGCAATGCAACGTCCCTCTAGCTAAAGCGGGCTTCAATAAATTGGCGGCATCCATGGAGCCTTCCGCAGCTCCCGCTCCCACCAAAGTATGAACTTCGTCTATGAAAAGTAAATACTCTCCCTGCGCGTCTTCGACTTCTTTCAATACGCTTTTCAAACGTTCTTCAAACTCACCGCGATATTTAGCTCCTGCAATTAACGACCCCATATCCAAAACAAACAACCGTTTACCTTTCAAACTTTCCGGAACGTCTCCTTGGATTATACGCAATGCCAAGCCTTCCGCAATTGCGGTTTTCCCGACTCCAGGTTCGCCGATTAACATGGGATTATTTTTAGTTCTTCGGCTCAAAACCTGAATCGTTCTACGGATCTCTTCGTCTCTTCCGATGACGGGATCCAACTTTCCTTCCTTGGCAAGGGCAGTCAGATTTTTGCAAAATTTCTCCATTCCCTTAAAATTGCTCTCGGCTCCTGAAGAATTCATTTGATATCCTTGACGTGTTTTCGTTACAAGTTCCTTTAATTGCTCATAAGTCATTTTCGTAATCTTTTTCCAAGAAGAAAAAGGTTCGGTGGAAGACTTCCAAAAAGCCAATAATAAATGATCTCCGGAGACATATTCATCTCCAAGTTGATCGGCTTCCTGCCTGGCATCACCGATTACGGATACCAGATTTGAAGAAGGCTTCGGTTCAACTTTTTTGGAACCTTCATATGAAGCGGACCGAGAAAGATCGTCTTCCACTGCCTGTAATAAAAGAGATATATTTCCCCCAGTCTCTTTCAATACTCGATAAAACAACCCTTTGGGATTTTGGAGGAAAGCCCACAAAAGACGGTTAGCCGATACTTCGGTATTATGTCTCTTTTTGGCTTCATCGAAAGCTTCATCAAAAGCTTCTCTAACGGCATCGGAAAATTTATCCATTTAAAATATCCCTGCTCAAATGACTTTATCACAAATACGAAAGGTTATTCATCGGAGAAACAACCCGACTATATAAAATAAAACATCTATTATTTAACTTTTCAACGATAATCAATCCCGTATCGGATTTTATTTCAGCATCCCATAATCTTCCTCGTTACCGAAATAAATCTTGATAAAAGCCGGTCGTCTTTCTCTTGAATTTTACTTAACTTAGGTGGATGGAATTTTATTCATTGAATTTATGGAAAAAACTTGTAATAAATACTTACACATATAGATAGTCGAATTTTAAAAACAAGTTAGTAATTTTATCAATTCATGAAAAAGTTTACCTATTTGTTGTTATTGCTATCGGCAATCAAACCCATCTCAAGTTACGCGTCCTTAAACCCTTCCGATACTTTAAATTTAAATAGAAGCATTTATGTCAATAGCTCATTAACTGAAAATCCTTACGGAGAATCCACGAAATGGTTTGAAACTATAAATTACCGCCTGGGTTTTCACGGAGATTACGTTTTCGACAGAAAAATGATTTCCGCCGCTTCGCAAGCTACGGAAACGGGATTATGGAACCCCGCTTATCATAAAGACGTAATTAAATTTTCTCTTAATACCAATTCCTGTCACTTTGTTCTAAACGTTAGAAAACATTTCGATTTGTTTTTCAACCTAGGAGCTTCTAAATTCAATCTTAAAGGAACTTCCGATCTTTTTAATCTTTCCGGTACGTTCGATAATAAACAAGTATTCGTAAATAACGGTACGGCCGAGTTGGAAACGAAATCGGGATGTCATAAAACCGTGGGATTGAGATATGCCAAACATATTTGCCATACGATAGTAGGATTGAGTTTTGCTTACAACCATTCGAAACCGCGAATCCATCGCATTGGAATGAACACGGGAAGCACACAATTCAATCTTGAAGAATTCAAAAAAACCTACTTGGATTATAAAGAATGGAGTTTCGGTTTCGCGTTATCCGAAAATATAGGCTGTTTATCTCCTTATTTAGGAATCACCTGTTCCAAAGCCATGGTCGATATGAATAAGAAAACGTTCTATCCTTCGTTAACGATGCCGAATCCCCTTTTAGGTCCCTCACCGACGGCAACGGCACAATTAACAAACGTTTCGTTAAAATTGAATTCTCTTAAAAATCGCTTTTCTTTCGGAACGACAGTGGGTTGCGGTCTCTATGCCAATAGCCTGGTCTCCGTTAACGTTGAAGCCGCCCTTATTAATAAACATTCGGTCAAAGCATCGGGATTGATAAGATTTTAAGAAGAACGCTTCTTTTTCTTCCATTCACGATTGTACTGATAGAGCAGCCCGTAGTCTTTTATATCCGAAGTAATCTCGTTAATGTTATCTATCGATTCCAAAAAACCTGCTATCGAACCTTTAAGAGGCCGTTCGGTATCTTGATTCCGATTTTCCAATAAGCCGGCCACATCCTTAAGTATTTTATTCTTTTTAAAATCGGTAATGAACTCGGAACAGATGACACTCAAAGCGGATACGTCGTCGGTCATTAGAGTGATATTATTAACCAAAACCCCTGTAGCATGATCCAAACGTTCCATTAAAATTTCCGTCTTTTTAAAGACATCGGAATTTTTTCCGTAAAACCGCACGGCTTCGGAGAGTTTTCGTATTCCGGGATCTTTAGGACAGATATTCACGACCTTTTCTCCTATCAGTCTGGGAAAAATCAAGGTAATTTCATCTAAAGGAAGAATAACGGTTTCCGGTTCGATTTTCAAAATCAATTCATGACAATACAGATATCCTTCGGAATCTTTCTCACCTAAATCGATTATGTTTTTAATCTCTGCAACCTTACCCACCGGTTTTCCGGCAAAATAAACGGGAGCACCTTCGGACACTCCGCTGATATCCGTAAATCTCACCATAAAGACGTTACCTCCGGTAGCAAAAGAAGATCGAAACAAGACTAACGGCAAAATCAGCATAAAAACTCCGAGACAGAAAAAAATTCCCAGAAAAAACGGTTTATATTCCTTCTTATTATTCATACAAGAGTCTCATGACGATATTTAGACAGAAATTCCGTAACCGCCGGATCCCTGCTGTTAAAAAAATTTTCCTTATCGGACAAATAAACGATTCTACCCTCAGAATGAAAAGCAATTCTATCCGCCAAAAAAATGGCCAAATCCAACTCGTGAGTGACTACGACACCGGTAATTCCTTTTTCATCTCTTAAATTTCGAATGAATCTCCCGATCCCCCCCCCCGTAACGGGATCCAGTCCAGCCGTCGGTTCGTCATACAAAAGCACTTCGGGATTGTAAACCACCGATCGTGCCAAAGCCACTCTTTTTCTCATTCCTCCGGACAATTGAGAGGGAAACAGGGTAGCTGCTTCTTGAAGACCTACCCAAGTTAAAGCTTCGAAAGCACGCTCACCGATTTCCCGATCACTCAATTTGCGATTTTTTTTTCCGCAATGAACGGTTAAATAAAAAGCCACATTATCCAAAACGGACATGAAATCGAAAAGTGCTCCCCCCTGAAAAACCAATCCTATTTTTCCGAAGTCCGGCTTACCGGAAGCATCCAATAATCCGGGATCATAAACGACTCTTCCCGAATCCGGAGCTTCCAGACTCATGATCTGTCTTAAAAGAACGCTTTTTCCGGAACCCGATTTTCCTAAAATAACCAAAATTTCTCCCCGGAAAATTTCAAGACTCAAATCATCCAACACATGACGACCGTGAAAATTTTTCGTTATGTTTTCTAAGCGAACGATAGGTTTAAGTGCCATGCCTCATCCAAATATCGAGTTGAAAATAAAGGTTAAAATACAATTAACGACCAATACTCCGATATAAGAAAAAACGACGCTTTCGGTAGTTACGTTCCCGACGTCGGAAGAACTTTCTCCTACTCTCAATCCCTGAAAACAAGCCGTTGAGATAATCAATAAACCGAAAATCCATGATTTCAAAAATAAAAGAAAGACATCGGTAAAACCGATCTTCCCAATCACCATGCTCCAGTATGTTAAGGAAGTGAAACGAAAAGCGGAAATACAGAGAACGTATCCCATAAGAATACCGATCCAAGCCGAAAGTACGGATAAAACGGGCATGCAGATCATACCGGCTATCACCCTCGGGAAAACGAAATATTGTAAGGGATCGACTCCCATGCTTTTCATGGCGGTTACCTGTTCCGTAATGCACATAGTCCCCAGAAAAGCGGCTAAAGAAGCCCCTACACGTCCTACCATAACCATCGCCGTTAAAACAGGACCTATTTCGACTAACATGCTTTTGGTGACGAAAAATCCCACCGCCTCCGGTAAGCTGCTGCCCACCTGACAATAAGATTGAGCCGATAACACTAATCCGGTGAATAATCCGGTGATCGAAACGGGAAGGATCGATTTAACGCCGATCTCGAAACTTTGTTCCATGATCATCACACCTCTGGAAACTCCTAAACGATTTCTTTTAAACAAACGAAAAATAAATAGAAATCTCTCGCCGACGGAAGAAAAAAAGCGAAAGCTTAAATCGAAAATAAAATTAAGAATTTTTCGAATAAAACAAAACATAATCACCAAAACAAGAATAAGGGATTATATATCTAAAAAATTAAAAATAATAAAAGTTTCTTAAAATAAAAAAATGACTAAAAGAAAAGCTCATCAAGAGAAGTCCTAACGACTTCAACCGTATAATCCAAATTAAAATCGGAATGGGCTGACGAAACGAAACCGGTTTCAAATACCGAAGGAGAAAGATAGACCCCTTTTTCATACATTTTTAAAAAAAAATCTTTAAAAAGTCCTGCATCGCATTGCTCAACTCCTTCAAAATTTGATACGTTTTTCGAAGTAAATCGAAAACAAAACATGGAACCTTTTCTGACGACTCTAACGGGAAGATCACGTTCAACGATAAAATTCTCTATGGGTTCAAGAAACCGATTCGTCTTTTTTTCAAGAGATTCATAAAAATCCGGTTCCGAACAAAGCATCAGATTAGCCATCCCTGCACTGGCTCCTAAAGGATTACCGGAAAAAGTCCCGGCATGAAACACGTTCCCTAACGGCATCAAGACATCCATGAATTCCGCTTTACCTCCTATCGCAGCTACGGGAAGACCGCCTCCGATGATTTTACCGAAAAGAGTAAGGTCAGAGGTGAAATCGTAACAACTACGTGCTCCCAAAAGACCCAAACGAAAACCGGTAACAACTTCATCGGCAATAGTCACGATACCATAATTTCGATTACTGTCCGTAACATGCTTCAAAAATCCCGGTTTGGGAAGAACGACACCCATATTCGCTGAAACCGGCTCAAAAATCACTCCGGCAACGGAATCCCCTCTTTCACTCATAAACGATGAAAAAACTTCGAAATCATTGTAGGGCAACACTACGATTTCGGACTCGGAAGAAAAAGTACCGCTTCCTTTCTTATGCAACAAAAAGGAACCTGCCTGTTCCGATAAAACATCGGAATGACCGTGATAATGACCTTGAAATTTCACGACAAGCCTTTTACCGGTATAAGCTCTTGCCATGCGAATAGCAGTCATGGCTGCCTCCGTTCCGGAAGCGGCAAATCGAACTTTATCGACGAAAGGAAGCAAACTCACTATGTACTCCGCAAACTCGATCTCTTTAAGAGAAGTCAAACCGTAGGAAGTGCCTTTCTCGGCAGCTTCCGTAACGGCATCTATTATTTGAGGGTGTGCATGTCCGTTAATCAAAGCTCCCCAAGAACCGCAATAATCGATATACCGATTACCGTTAACACACGTCCATTGATCTTCAAACGCGGAATGCAATATGGGAGGTATGATACCCAATCCCATAAAGGCCCTTACGGGAGAACTCACCCCTCCGGGCATCACGGCAACGGCTTTGGAAAAATAATTCTCGGAACAATCGACAACATCGGCTACCGGCAAAACAACCTCCTAATCATCAGTTCAGGAAGATATCTTCGGGAACCGTTGAAAAAGAAGCATATTTACCTCCTAAGTCCCTCAGAATCATCGACCAAAGTTCACCCGGATCCGACTGAAATACGTATTCGGAAGAAGCAGGCGAAAGCAGCCAGTTTCCATCCAAAAATTCTCGCTCCAATTGCCCATTTTGCCACCCTGAATATCCGAAACAAAGGAATAATGAAGGACCGTTCGGATCGGACATGGATCCCTGTAAAAAGGGAACATCTCCACCTAAATAAACTCCCCGACAGATTTCCAAAGCCTGTGCGGATTTGTCTTCCGAAGAATGTAATAACATCATTTGATTGGCTTGTATGGGGCCCCCCATACAGAAACGGACGGAACCGTTCGTCACTTTATTTTGAGAAAATACGTCGTCGGAAACATCGAAAGATAAAAGCTTATTCAAAATCAATCCGAAAGAACCGGCGAAGCTATGCTCGCAGAGCAGAATAACACTTCGAGAAAAGACGCCTTGTGTCATATCAGGAGAAGCAACTAAAAAAGCGCCCTTTTCCAAAGACGCATACGGAATTTTCGACATCACTGAACTCCCGATTCTTTCAGACATTGTTTACCGTTAGAAAGACACGGTAAAAACGAAAAATACATTAATGTAATCCTTTTATCAAAGAAAAAAAATTGAGTGAAATCAAAACGACAATGTCGATCCGTAAATCGGATTGATCGTGAAATTTCAAAAGAGTACAATCGGGTTGCTTCGTATGAAAGAAAATCATAAATCCCTAAAAATCTTCGGTCACCGTGTTATTGAAAGATCTCGTCAATTATTTGAATGTTCTTCTGGCAGAATCGCTTTTTAAGGATTACTGCGAAAACGGTATACAATTCGGCGATCCCGAACAAACCATCAACAAAATAGCTTTAGGCGTAACTGCCGATCTGGAAACAATCGAAAAAGCCGTTTCTCTACAAGCAGATGTTTTGATCACTCATCACGGATTGTTTTGGAAAGGAGAACCGCAACGAATCATCGGTTATAAAAAAATTCGGATAGATAGGTTATCGCAAGCCAATCTTTCTCTCGTTGCTTATCATCTTCCCTTAGACGCCGAGCTAACCTTCGGAAACAATTGGAAAGTCGCGCACGATCTCGGATGGCAAAATCCTACGGCCTTCGGCTCCGACTCTCCTCAATTAGGGGTCATGGGCAATGTACCTCAGATACCGATCGAGGATTTTGTTTCAATCCTGGAACGGTATTACGAAACTTCCTTAAAAACAGCGGTGCTCAAAGGAAATAAAATCGTTGCGAAAGTGTCCTTGCTTGCTGGTAACGGTTATAGGGAAATCGTGCATTCGGCTTCTTTGGGATGCGACTGCCATATTACCGGTTCGTTCGACGAACCCGCATGGTCTTTGGCCAAAGAAAACAAAATCAATTTCTTGGCTTTCGGACATTCCGCTACGGAAAAAGTCGGCATTAAAGGTCTGATGAACCATTTGAATCGTGACCTGAATATACCTCTGGTGCTTATCGATACGGATAATCCTTTTTAAATAGAAAAATTGTTGAACCGATGAAAAAAAACGGTTACACTTCGCCTTGCGAACGTCTTTTCCGTTATGTCCGATAATATTTACTATGGTGCCGATTGAAACGCAGTGTTGAGACAACTCAAGAGATAAAACGAAAGCTAGGTCAAACAGCCGCAAATTTTGTTTCCGACGGTATGATCGTAGGTCTGGGGACGGGTTCCACTTGTGCATATTTTATTACGGCCTTAATCGAAAAAAAACGTGAAGAAGGTTTATGTTTCAAGACGGTTGCATCGTCGGAGGACTCCAAAATGAAGGCTCTTTCCGGAGGACTTGAAATTTTAGATGACAATGCATTCGTAAACATAGACTTTTCAGTAGATGGAGCAGATGAAATCGATCCTGACGGACACCTGATTAAAGGAGGGGGGGGAGCATTTACTCGAGAAAAAGTCGTCCTCCGTTCGGCTAAACGAAGACTTATCATCGCCGATGAATCCAAAGAAGTCGAACGATTGGGAGAAAAAAACGGTCTTCCTTTAGAGGTTTTGCCTTTTGGATTTGCCGCTACCGTAAACGAATTGCTCAAACGAGGTTATCAAGGGAAACAACGTATGCATTCTTCAGGAAGGCCTTTCATAACCGATAACGGAAATTTTATATTCGACGTAAATTTTCCTTCCTATTTCCCTTCTCCCGGCGAAGACGATATTATTCTGAAAACCGTTAGCGGAGTCATCGAAACGGGATTTTTCTTGGAAAAAGCCGATATATTAATCGGTTTTTTCGATGGCACTTTTAATTTTAAAAATTGAATCGGTCTGATATGAATATGTTTAACGATTTGGAAAGTGTGCAAAATAAAATCCTGATTCCGGTTGCTTTTCATAAACTCGTCCGGTTTCGGAACCATGCCGGCATTATACTCGGCAATGATTCCAAAAAATTTGCAATTTACGTTAATCCTTTAGCCGGACAACTTATTCAATCCTTACCTGCCGAAGAAAAACGTCCTTCAACTCACACTTTGATTAACTATCTTTTAAACGGTCTCGATGCTAAGGTCGTTCAGTTAATTATCAATAATTACGAAAATAAGGTGTTTTTTTCACGTCTCTTCGTTGAGCAGATCAAAGATGGAATCTTACATACGACCGATACGGATGCAAGACCCAGCGACGGTATTATTCTTTCCCTAATATATGATGTTCCTATCTATTGCGTCAGTGACGTTTTCGAAAAAACAATCCCCTACGAAGATTAATCGAGCCGCCTTGAATTGATTGGAAAATGTTTTTTCGTTAGAATTTCCTTTTTGATATTCCGAGAGACACAACCTATGACAATTGCAATCGATCAAATCATTACGAGGGATGAGGTCTCATCTTCGAATACCTGGAACATTGAGGTACTGTACGATAATTTATCCGAATGGAAAAAAGCTTTCGATGAAATTAAGGAATCGAAAAGAGAGCCCTATTGGCCCTCCTTAAAATCGGAATGCTATGACGTAACCGATCCCGATTCCGTTCTAGGCTTGCTCGAAAAACTTTTTTCGATCGACAGAACATTAGATAAACTTTATATATACGCTCATCTTCTTCATGATCAAGATCTTACTAACTCAGTCAATACAGAGGTTTTCCAAGAAATATCAGTCCTGCACAATAATTTCACTAAGGAAACTTCCTGGATTAAACCTGCGTTGACGGCTTTATCGAAAGAAACAATCACTCATCTAAAAAATTCGGATCAATTAAAAACTTATTCCTTTTTTCTCGAAAAGATTTTTAGAACGGCCCTTCATACGGGAACCGAAAATGAAGAAAAAATATTGGCTTCCTCACAAATCCCGTTAAGTGCGCTCGAAAGTGCTTTTTCCAATCTTAACGACTCCGAAATTCCGTTTGGTATCGTAAAAAATTCCAAGAACGAAGAACTTCCTATGTCTCACGGTTTCGCTACCCTTTATATGCAATCGCCGGATAGGGAATTAAGAAAAAATTGTTATCTGTCCATGCTTTCAAGATATCAAAATTATAAGGACACTTTCGCTCAATTACTTTATGGACAAATAAGTGCTCACTTTTTTAAGGCTCAGGCCCGAAAATTTCCTTCCTGTCTTGCTGCATCTTTGTTCGCAAACAATATTCCTGAAAGCGTTTATCATAATTTGATCGACGTTTGTCAGAATCACGTTCATCTATTTGATCGATATATGAACCTAAAAAAAAGGTATCTGAAAATCGACGAAATGAAACCTTATGACATATACGCTCCTTTGGTTTTGACCGAAGATGCGGCAACCTTAACTTATGACGAAGCCGTAGATATCATAGTTAAGTCTTTAAGTATTTTAGGGCCTGAATATACGGAAATTCTCAAAAAAGGGATTACGACCGACCGCTGGGTAGATAAATACGAAAATAAAAACAAACGATCCGGAGCTTATTCTTCGGGAAGTTACGATACTCTCCCTTACATTCTTCTGAACTTTAAAGGTTCCGTTTACGACGGTTCCATTTTAGCTCACGAGGCGGGACACAGCATGCATTCTTATTTAAGTCGACATAACCAATCTTGTCACGATGCCGGGTATCCTCTTTTTCTGGCGGAAATCGCTTCAACTTTCAATGAAATTTTTTACTCCAAATATCTCACGGAACATTCAACCGATATCAAACAAAAAATTTCTTATATCAGTAGGCAATTGGATACGATTTTTTCGACTTTATTCAGACAGACGATGTTTGCCGATTTCGAGTTGAAAATCCATAATGCAGTCGAAAAAAACGAAACCCTTACCGCAATGACTCTTTCCTCAATTTATGAACAAACACTCAAGAAATACCTAGGTTCCGTCATCGTTACGAATCCCGAATCGACTATGGAATGGGCGCGAATCCCTCATTTCTATTACAATTTTTACGTTTATCAATACGCGACCGGCATCAGTGCCGCCTTATGTTTTTCTCAAAAAATCATCAATAAGGAACCCGGTGCCGTAGATAGATATCTGACTTTCCTTAAAAGCGGCGGTTCGGCTTTCTCTATCGATATACTTAAGAAAGCCGGAGTGGATATGACTCAACCCGATGCCTTAAACGAAACTATGCGTTTTATCGAAACTCAAATCCAACTGTTAGAGACATTAATCGAGAATTAATTTTTAGCATTTAAAAATAAAAACTGCTAAATCATGTTGATTGAAAAACCGGAAATTTGCTATGTTTTCCACCTTGATTTCCGGTAGAATCGTCGAGGCGATTTAGGAAAAATAAGTAAAAAATCAGTTAAATATGGTCATTAACATGGGAGATATTCGTATGACTGAGCAAGCCGTAAAAACCAAATTAAAACCTTTGGGAGATAGAGTACTTGTTAAGCGTCTTGAACAAGAAAGCGTGATTAAGGGCGGTATCATTCTCCCCGATACAGCAAAGAAAAAACAAGAAAAAGCCGTAGTTATTGCTCTCGGCACCGGCAAGCAAACGAAAGAAGGAGCCGCTATTCCTTTTGAAGTACGGGACGGCGATATCGTTTTAATGGACAAATATTCCGGGCAAGAAATTTCGATCGACGGAGAAGAATACGTCATTTTGCGAGCCGACGAGATTATGGCAATAGTAAAATAAGTTAAATTAATTTGACGAAATAAATGGAGAAAAGTTAGCTATGGCAGCGAAAAATATTAAATATAATGAAGAAGCCCGACAAAAAATTTTTAAAGGCGTTAAAACATTAGCGGATGCAGTAAAAGTTACTCTCGGTCCTAAAGGAAGACATGTCGTTATCGATAAATCGTTCGGCTCTCCTCAGGTCACGAAAGACGGTGTTACGGTTGCCAAAGAAATCGAGCTTGAAGACAAGCACGAAAATATGGGAGCCCAAATGGTTAAGGAAGTCGCCAGTAAAACGGCCGACAGTGCAGGAGACGGAACCACGACGGCAACCGTTCTTGCCGAAGCCATTTATGGCGAAGGATTGAGAAACGTGACTGCCGGAGCTAATCCGATGGATTTGAAAAGAGGCATTGAAAAGGCGGTTAAAACAGTAGTCGCCGAACTTAAAAAAATCAGTCGTCCCGTAAAAAATCAAACCGAAATTGCTCAAGTTGCTACAATTTCCGCGAATAACGATGAAGAAATTGGTCTCATGATTGCCGAAGCTATGGAAAAAGTGGGCAAAAACGGTTCCATAACCGTTGAAGAAGCCAAAGGTTTCGAGACGATTTTGGAAGTCGTTGAAGGTATGAACTTCAATCGCGGTTATCTTTCCGCTTATTTTATGACGAATCCCGAAGCTCAAGAATGCATTCTTGAAGATGCTTTCATCTTGATTTATGAAAAGAAAATTACTGGGATTAAGGAATTCTTAACCGTGTTGCAAAGCGTTGCGGAAAGCGGACGTCCTCTTTTGATTATTGCCGAAGATGTCGAAGGAGAAGCTCTGGCTACATTGGTCGTCAATAGATTGCGTTCCGGATTCAAGGTTTGTGCCGTAAAAGCACCCGGATTCGGTGATCGCCGTCAAGCTATGTTGGAAGATATTGCCGTGTTAACCGGCGGTCAATTAATTAGCGAGCAATTGGGTATGAAGTTGGAAAACGTTACCTTGGATATGCTTGGACGTGCTAAGAAGATTATCGTCAAAAAAGAAGAAACGACTATCGTAGAAGGATTGGGTCGCAAAGAAGATTTGCAAGCTCGATGTGATCAAATCAGAAAACAAATCGAAGACAGTACTTCAGATTACGATAAAGAAAAATTGCAAGAGCGTCTTGCTAAATTAGCTGGAGGTGTGGGGGTTATTAAGGTCGGAGCCGCCACTGAAATCGAAATGAAAGAGAAAAAAGATCGGGTTGACGATGCTCAACAAGCAACGATAGCAGCAGTAGAAGAAGGTATTCTTCCTGGAGGAGGAACCGCTTTGATTAGATGTGCCGCAGCTTTGGAAGAGTCTATCGGTTCCATCGAAAATGAAGATGAGAAAATCGGAGCTCGAATCATTCTCAAATCTTTGAGCGCTCCTCTGAAACAAATTGCAATCAATGCAGGAAAAGAAGGCGCCATCATATGTCAAAAAGTAGCTTCCTTACCTACAAACGAGGGCTATGATGCATTGCATGATAGATACGTCGATATGTTTGAAAGAGGCATCTTGGATCCTATGAAAGTAACGAGATCCGCTTTGGAAAGTGCCGCATCTGTTGCCGGAATGCTGTTGACTACCGAAGCTCTGATTGCCGATATCCCTGAGGATAAACCGGCAGCTCCCGCTATGCCTGGAGCAGGAATGATGGATTATTAATCGAAGATTTCGTTTCGGTTAAGTCAAAAGACTCTTTCTTCAAAGAAAGGGTCTTTTTTATTTAAATTTTTTTTTCATTTGATTATCCTGCCGTCAAAACCGTCCGTAAAATTTTTTTTCTATGTTTAAATTAATTAAAACCATTTTTTCCGCAGGTCTTTTGATTTTGCTTTTTCTATGGTTTCGCAAAGAAAGCCTCCTTGAAAATTGGCTGTCCGATCGACTTGGATATCAAGTATCAATAGGAAAGGTATCTATGCGAAAATACGGTATTAAAATTCGACATCTTTGTTTGCATAATCCTTCACGTTTTAATCATGATTACAGCCATGCTCTAGAAACGGATTTCATTACTGCAAGGATATCTATACCAAAACTGATTTTTGCAAGACGCTTGGAAATTACCTTATTGGACATACAAGGTCCTTTATTTAATCTCATTCTTTCTGATAAAAACGATTACGAAAGCAATTGGTCTCAATTTTTTAAAAAACCGTATCGAGAAAATTCCTTTGGTTTTGACGTTATGATTAAAAATTGCTTATTTAGGGGTGTTCGTTTCAAAATATTTAAACCTAACGGCAAAGAACTCCCCTTAATTTCATTGCCTTTTTTGGAATGTCATTCTAAAAATATATCAGCTGCCGTTCCTTCTTTTTTACAATCCGTTTCTTCTTTAATTTACTTAACATTTGAATCGGGATTATCCAAAGTTAATCTAAAACCGCAATATTCCGGACGTTTGGCTAAACAAGCTCATTTTTTGTTCCGATCCGATTCCAAACACATCTCCGAAAAATATTCTGAAAGTATCGTTTTTAATCCCAATGCCGATTCGGAAGATATCGCTCTATTTCTAAGAAATCTTTTCTTTAAATAAATTGATTAAAATCATTTACAAATTTTATTACCTACCGTAAAATTCGCACATTATTGTTTATTCCGGAGTAGCTCAGCGGTAGAGCAGTGGACTGTTAATCCATTGGTCGTTGGTTCGAACCCATCCTCCGGAGTTCATGCCTAATCAAGAGTTCTTCGATTCATGAGATCGATTGTCCTATTAGTGCTAGGTTTGTCTTCGGTCTTAGTCTTAGATGCTCACTCACAGGATTTGACAATTCCGAAACGTAAAACCATCATTGTGACATCGGCATCGGGAAGTTTGGGCAGAGCCGTTGCCTGCTCGTTGGCTTTCGATCACGATTTGATCTTAACAGGAAGAAATTTTAAGAAATTGAAGGATCTAAAGTCGGAGTTAACGAATTCTTATCAAGGTCGTTATGAAATCCGTAGTCTGGATTTTTCGAATCCTACTTCAAGAACAGATTTCGGTTACTACCTAAAAAATAACGCTTCTCACATATCAGGCGTCGTACTTATAACTCCCCGACCTATGGTCAATGATACCGAATCGGTAATACCCAACGAAGATGCTTGGTTGAATTTATTTCGTGTTAATATTACTGGCCCTCTAGACACCTTAAAAACAATTATACCTTATCTCTATCCTTCAAGTAAGATCGTTATAATCGCAGGAACCACTTCGGTGCAATTACAACCTCAATACGGGTTTTCCTGTGTCGTTTTCAGAACATGGACCACGTTAACAAAAATTTTATCCTATCGGTTAGGAGCTTTTGGCATCACTGTAAATGCTCTTTCTCCAGGAGTCGTTTTAACGAAGGCTCATAAGGAAAGGATTTTAAGACAAGCCGGCGAAAATGGTTTATCTTACGAAGAACAAATGCGAAAAGAAACGGAAAACATCCCTCTTCATCGCCATGCCGAAACTCTTGACCTTACTAAAGCGGTCGGATTCCTTCTTTCCGATCAAGCGAATTTCATCAACGGCATAAATTTAGTTCTCGACGGCGGATATACTTCGGTTTTCCATTAATTAAAAAAAGGTTTTAAAATCAAAAGCCGATCCGATTAACAATTCCGCTTAGTCATTGAACAATTTTTTCATCAACCCCTTCAGAAAATTTTCCGTCATCATTTTATTATTCATTTCTTTAAGCAAACAAGCAACCTGTTTAAGATAAGGATCGAAAAGACCGGAATATTCGGGATCATATTCATAGTGAACTCCGGATAATAAGGCTTTTCCCTTGCCGCATGAAGCCATTAATATAGCCGGTTCTTTTTCCAAATCCGCATAATAAGCCTCTACGGAAACTCCTTGAAATGAATCTTTCACATTCAAAAAAGTCCCTCCCCCATAATACATAAATAAACCCAATGGACGTTCAGCTACTAAAGGAACGGCACGAATCCCCATCCGGTATAGAAAACTCCGTACGCGCATAAACAGGGACATATGCTTGTCCTCGACAAAAGTACAAGTCTCGCGATTCATTAATAATCATACCCGGAATATCGAAATAGACAGAGGCACAACAAACATAACCTCCTGTACAAATACCAACAAACCGCCGCCAATCAAATAATCGGCTTGTACTCTCTTGATAGAGTATCGATTTACATCCAGAATAAAACGAGAAAAAAAACGGAAAACATGTCTCAATAAATAACCGGAAACACCTGCTCCCGAATAAATCAGGATATCCATGGCATTCGGAATACTCCGGATCTACGACATCCCTTAACGATACATAAAATCATTGCAATCTTGACGATTTCGGGGATAATAAAAGGAATAATTCCGGAAGGAAAGTCGGCAGATAGCCGCCAGTCAAACCGAAAAGATGAACTAGTCCAAAGCTTCCTCCGGCAAAAACCGGCAATCCTAAGGATCCCTCGATAAGATAGGCGGCAACAGCTGCAAGTCCTCGTTTCTCACCTAAGAAGACTCCGATCAAATAAATTCCGAAAGTCTGTAGAGTGAGAGGCACGGGACCTATGGGCAAAGAGATCTGCGATAAAAGACCCAAAAATAAAGAGGCAACGATAATCGATACCCATTACCCATTCTTTAAAGAAAAATTTTAATTTTACATTAAATGAAGAAGTAAGAGAACATTCGAACATTTTCACTCCTGAAATAATAAAGATCCGAACCTCAAGATTATAATTGTTCATAATTAAAATAAAAAAAAAGTTCCTAAGAGAAAAATTGAAAAAAACAATCTATTAAAGGCATCATCTTACTAAGAAAAGAAAACCTAGAATCTCATGCATATATCTAAAAATCGGAATACTAATAAACATTGTTTTTTCTCAGGAGTTTTATACTCCCTCGGAGCTTGTTTTCTTTGGGGACTGGTGTTCGTCGTTCCCCAATTTTTGAGTCAATACAAGGATATAGAAATCGTTTTAGGACGTTATTTGATATTTGGGTTAGCCTCTTTAATAGGGGCTTTGATTAGTAATCGTAATTTCTTTAAAATGTATTCTTTTAAGATCTGGCGCACCGGGTTTATTTGGGGAGTATTGACGAACCCTGTTTATTATCTCGGAATAGTCATAGGTTTACGATATGCAGGTCCTGCGATTACGGTCGTAATGACTGGACTGACTCCTCTAACCGTTCTTTTCTACTCGAATTTAAAATCGAAAGAGGTTCCTCAAGTTACCGTTGCAATTATATCCGTTGTCGTTATAGGAGGCGTTCTTTTAACTAATCTATCGATATTGGAACAACCCATCATTTCAACGTCGTTTTGGAAATCCATTGTCGGCACCGCTACGGTTATCTTATCTACGGTTATCTGGACACTTTATATCATAAAAAACGGCAAATTCTTGGAAGAACATCCTGAAGTGAACGAACTTGCATGGAGTTACATTTTAGGCGTCTCGACTTTTTTCGTAACAGCCCCCTCTTTCATTGTATTGAATCTATGTAAGGTTATCGATATAAAAACCTTACTTTCATTCTCTCCAGAAGGCAGAGGATCTCCTTATATTATCGGAATTCTCATCCTAGGAATTTGCAGCTCTTCTTTAGCTGGCGTATGTTGGAATAAAGCCTCTACGAGGCTCTCATCGTCTCTTCTGGGTTCTCTTCTTATTTTCGAATCTCTGTTTGGACTTTTGATGTATTTCTTTATTACGACTTCTCTTCCGACATGCGTAGAAGGGTTGGGCATTGTTCTTATGTTCGGAGGCAGCTTATATGGGTTGGCTCTTTTCGGAAAAAAGTCCGCAAACAAAGATAAGGCTAGTCCTTCTTCAATAGGGAATAAATAAACGGGTAAACCTTAATTGCCTCGAATTTTCATATACATGAAATAATAATCGCTCCTAAGGTCAGGGCTTCTTATGGAAAGAATTCACGGAACAATTCATCAGATCCTTCATAGATCCGACTCTTTGACGATAGCCTCGTTAAAAACTCCTTACCAAGAAAAACCCATTACCGTCATCTCTCGTTTCGAATGCAATCCGAATGCTGAAGTCAGCGTTTACGGTAACTGGTCGGAAGATCATTATTACGGCACAATTTTTAACGTAACCGAGATCAAGTACGAAAAAAATTCCGGAAATAAAGGTATTTTTAATTATTTGGTTTCCAAAAATATTAAAGGTATCGGACCCAAAATCGCAAAAAAAATCATTGAAACATTTTCCGAAAATACTCTTAACATCATCAATGACGATCCTCAACGATTAAGGGAAGTCCCCGGCTTGGGAAACAAAAAAAGCGATCAACTCATTAAACAACTCGGAGAACAAAAACAACTTCGAGATACCGTTCTTTTTCTACAGGAATATGACGTACCCGTCTATTTTGCGAAAAAATTATTCGCCAAATTCGGAGAAAACACCATCTCCATAATTAGAACGAATCCTTTTATTCTCGCTTCAAAAAACATACGCGGCATCGGATTTAAAACGGCAGACCTCATTGCATTAAAATTGGGATTACCGAAAAATTCCGCATACAGGATCAAAGCAAGTCTTCAATTCATTATGAATGAAAGTACCGATCTCGGTCACTGTTGTTTACCTCTTACCCATCTTATCGAACGCACCGATAAAATATTAAATAACGAATCAACGGATCATATCGTTACCGAAGAAGAGATTAGCCAACAAATTTCCATATTGATTAAAACGGAAATTTTCATAAAACATGTCTTAAATGCCGTACCGATGATCTGGAAAAAAGAATTGTTTCAAAACGAGCTTTCAATTGCCTTCGACCTTAAACGCATTCTTTTTTCGTCAAAAAATATACGGAATATTTCACCTGAAACCTCCGTTCCCTGGGCAGAAGAACGTCTAGGCTTCACGCTCGCCGAAAAACAGAAAGAGGCCCTGACTTTATCGATAAGAAAGAAAATTCACATCATCACAGGAGGGCCCGGAACCGGAAAAACCACAATAACCGAGGCTATTCTTATCATTTTTCAACAATTAACGCATAAAATAATATTGGCGGCACCGACAGGAAAGGCAGCCAAAAGACTTTCCGAAGTCACAAGAAAACGAGCCGTTACTATTCATAGCCTCTTAAGATATGATCGAGAAAACCGATCATTTAAAATTAATAAAAAAAATCCTCTCGATTGTGACCTTATTATCGTCGATGAATCGGGAATGATCGATACGATTCTTTTGAAACATTTTCTTCAGGCACTTCCTGATTCCGCCATTGTTTTATTTATAGGGGACATCCATCAATTACCCAGCGTTGGACCCGGTAATATTTTAAAAGACATGATTAGATCGGATCTGATTTCAGTAACGGAACTGAATGAAGTATTCAGACAGGTACACGATTCAGGGATTATTACCAATGCTCATCTCATTAACCAAGGCATCTTTCCCGAATTATATAAAAAAAACGGGAAACAAGATTTTTTGTTCTTCAGAAAAGAAGATCCCAAAGAAGCCTTGGAACAAATCGTTTCTTTGATAACGGATGTTATCCCCGGAAAATTTCATATATCGATTAAGGACATTCAAGTTTTATCTCCCATGAAAAAAGGAGTACTCGGAACACATACGCTTAATGAGTCAATCCGCAAAAAATTAAACCCCAATCAACTTTTTATTATGAAAAATCAACAAAAATACTCGGCGGGAGACAAAGTTATGCAAACCCGTAACAATTACGGGAAAGAGGTCTTTAACGGAGATATAGGTTATATTCAATCGATTGATTTTTCGAATAAATCCGTTACCGTTCTATTCGATGCCAAGTATATAAATTACACTTTCAATGAACTTAACGAATTAACTATCGCTTACGCCATATCCGTCCATAAATATCAAGGAAGCGAAAGTCCCTGCATAATCATTCCGATACATACATCGCACTACATGATGTTGTACCGTAATTTACTTTACACGGCCATTACGAGAGGAAAAAAATTAGTCGTTTTAATCGGAAGTATAAAAGCTATCGCCATATCGGTAAATACAAATAGAATTGATACTCGGTTTACGGGACTGGAACAAGCGATTAAAGCGACACGAATTAATCACGAATTAATACCGATTTCCGGATGATTTTATCGGATCACTCAATCAACGAAAACAACAGGTCCGGACAAACCGGGGCATATTCGGTTGAACGATAATCCAAAAAGTCCTTATTCCATAAATCGAAAATCGATTCATCGGAAAATGTCACCCCATTCGTCTTTTCTTTATTTACGATTCCTAACGCATTCAAAATCTTAATCGATGTCTCAGGAATTAAAGGATAAGAAATCAACGCCAAAATTTTCTGACAGAAAAGACAACAGAAGAGAATGTTTTCGACTTTCTCCCTACAAGACGAGTCTTTAATTAATTTCCATGGTGCCGCACTATTGAAATAAACGTTCCCTAACGTAGCAACTTCCATAACGGCTTGAGTCGCTCTTCGAATGCTATAATCCGTATAACAATCATAAGCCTCTCTCGCCCCGTTCTTGACGCTTTCCATAAAAGCTATGTTTTCATCATTCAATAAATGGGAATGCGCTTTGATTGTTTTAAAACCATTTTTATCTGCAAAAGATAATACTCTATTGATAAAATTACCGTACTTACCTACCAAATCAGCGTTACAACGAGATTTGAATTCTTCAAAAGAAAAATTACTGTCCGAAGTTTCCGGAGCACCGGAAGCCAAAAAGTAACGAACGGTATCTACCGAATATTTACTTAAAAAATCATCGATATCAATAAAATGTCCATCGGACTTACTCAACTGTTTACCTTCCAAGGTATAAAACTCGGAAGCTACCAAATCATCGACTTGCTTATAAGGAAGGCTTTGCCCCTCTTCCATTGAAGGAAAAATAACGGCATGAAATACAATATTATCCTTTCCTATGAATTCGATATATTTAACGTCATCCTTTAACCAATAATCTTTCCATAACTCTCGATTATTTTTAACCTTATCCGCCCAATCAAGAGTAGCACTCACATATCCTATCGGAGCATCGAACCAGACATAAAAAACCTTACTCTCTTTTCCGGGAACAGGTACTCCCCAATTAAGATCCCTGGTAATGGCACGAGACCGAAGATTTTTTAAATACTCAAGAACAAACTTTTGAACGTTAGGACGAAAAGGTCTTTCCTTAAGACGTTTCTCAAGAAATTCTTTAAACAATTCCAGTTTAAGAAAGTCATGTCTTGTTTTTTTGAGAACCAAAGATTTTCCGTTGATTTTGGAACGAGGATCAATCAAATCAGTGGCTTCATAAGAGGCCCCGCAACTACCGCATTCGTCTCCTCTGACTCCGTCAGCTTTACAATAAGGGCACTTACCCGTAACGTATCGATCGGCTAAGAAACGATCTTCCTGTTCCGAAAATAATTGCTCAGTCTCTTTCTCTTCTATATACCCGCCCCGTTTTAAATCGTTATAAAAATCGATAACCAAAGGAGCATGAGAATCTGATGTAGTTCGGGAAAAATAATCGAAAACGATGTTTAAATCACGGAAAGAAGCCAAATGCAAATTATGATAATAATCTACGTACTCCTTAAACGGAATACCTGCATGTTCGGCATTTAACGTTATAGCAATACCGTACTCATCGGAACCGCAAATGTAAATTACATCGGAACCTATAAGCCTATGAAAACGAGCGCAACAATCTGCCGGTAAATAGACTCCCGCTATGTGCCCGAAATGCAGCGGTCCGTTAGCATACGGCAAGGCAGCCGTAATCAAGACCTTTTCCCGCATTTTTTTACGACTCATAAAACGCTCATTCATGGATTATTCGGTGATTTTTTCTTCTACGACGATAATAACTTCTTCACCGGTGCAATCGATTTCCTCGTCATCGTACTCTAAATCTTCCAAAACATCGATAACCACGTTTGAAGAATAAGTCTCACCTTTCAATATTCTCGATCTGGCTATCTTAATGGCATGGTTAACAAGACTAAAAGGACTATCAAACTTCTTATTTAAATTCTCGTTAGTAAGATGATGATCACTCATGATCCCTCCTTCTGTGTTCTTCCGCTATAAAAATGCTTTTAAGAATGAATGCGGTAGCATTAAGATCCTGATTAATCACTTTATAATCAAAAAAATCCGACATCCGTTCTTCTTCAACCGTTCTTGATAAACGCTCATGTAAACTATCCGAATTCTCGGAACCTCTTTTCGACAACCTTTTTAGTTGCTCTTCCGGAGACGGCGGTAGCAAAAAAATCGTTACGACCGAAGAAGGAAATAAATTACGAAACTTCAAAGCGCCTTTTACGTCCAAAACGAGCAGCACATGATTTCCCGAAGCCAAAATTCCTTCGACTTCAGATTTCAGAATTCCGTAACAAGCCCCGAATAATTCTTCATATTCCAAAAAGCTGCTCGAATCAATCAACGCTCGAAACCGTTCTTCATCAATGAAATAATAATCTCGTCCTTCTACCTCACCGTGTCTTATTGTTCTGGTAGTGCATGAACGAGCTCTCTTTAACAAGTTCTTTAAATCCATTTCCAGACGATCCGCAACAGTGGATTTACCGGTTCCTGAGGGAGCACTGATTACGAAAATCAAAGGACGTTTCATAATCGAATTCGGGTTCTCGAAGATTTCCGTCATCTTTAGACCGATGCCTCGCAATAAGAAGGGGATTGAAACTTACATTTCGCTACGGGAGAAAAACTCTTTCTGTGAATAGGAGTCGGACCGAATTTTTTCAGAGCGGCAAGGTGTACCGCAGTTCCATAACCTTTGTGTCTTTCAAAACCGTACTCAGGATACTCTTTATGATACCTTAACATGATTTCATCACGAAATTCCTTAGCCAAAACGGAAGCAGCGGCAATAGACACACAAAGAGCATCTCCTTTAACAATTCCTCTGGAAGGCAGACCGTTAATATCAAAATTCATACCGTCAATTAAGAGAAAGTCTGTAGGCGTACGACAGGAATCGACAGCTTCCCTCATAGCTTGTTTAGTAGCTTGTAAAATATTGATCCGATCAATGATCGGAGCTTCGACAAGCCCGATTCCGAAAGACACTTCCTTATCAGACAACAACAAATCCTTAATTTTTTTCCTTCCTGAAGAAGTCATTTTTTTACTATCGTCAACACCGGGAAAAAATTTTCCGGGAGGTAGATAACAAGCCACCGCCAATACAGGACCGGCCAAAGGCCCTCTGCCCGCTTCGTCAATCCCAATCACATACCGATAGCCGGCTTTATAAGCCTCCGTTTCAAAAACACTCATAGCCGAAAATTTTCGGAACAAAAAATCATCGTTGTTTTCAGATACAATCATTTGAAATAATACAATTGACTAAGAAGCAACAGATACCGGTTTTCTCGAACCAATATATTCCTTCACCTTAGCTGCTTTACCCGTTTTTCCTCTAAGATAGTATAAACGAGCTCTGACGACTTTCCCTCTCTTGACGATTTCAATAGAAGCTATTTTAGGACTATTTAATAAAACGGTTTTTTCCATACCTTCACCGTAGGCTACCCTATGTAAAGATATACTTTCACCTAAACCACTGCCTTTTCGAGCAATAACGGTTCCTTGAAAGACCTGTATTCTTTCTTTTCCACCCTCAGTAATCTTAGTTGCGACCCTTATGGTATCACCTACACCGAAACTAGGAATGTCCGTACGACATAATTCCTTTTCCATCTTCTTAATTAAATTACCCATAAACCCTTTCCTATTTATCCTGATTTTTCAAGAACAAAACCCAATGATGCTCATTTAGATCTTCAAAACGAGCCTCGTATATATCTTCGTTATTTTCTTCTCTCCGAAAAGCAATCATTTTCGAATACTTATTCCACCTTTTGATGGCTTTTTGTAAAGACTCGACTTCTTCAAAAGAAATGAAGAAAACCATACCGTTCTTTGAAGAAACCCGTTTCAATCGAAAACGCCCGAAAGCATTAGGAGCAATCACACCACACTGTTCTTCACCGGTATGTCTTTCCACGTCTTGTTTTAATAACCCAAAAACTCCGGAATAAAATCGCAAGCTTTCCGATATATCCTCAACCGGTATCACCGTTTCGAAAACACTGTTTCGATATATCAGAGATGTCCCGATATGCTCCTCGCTACCCCTTTCATTAGAAAGTAGGTAATCCAAATAGAGGTCCGGACGAATTTCTTCGGTTTTTTTCAGACTCTCTTTAAGTCTCCAAGAATGAATATCCTTGTGATTACCACTCAGCAAAACCGAAGGCACTGATAAACCTTCGAAACTCTCCGGTCGTGTATATTGAGGATACTCTAAGAGACCGTTCTCAAAAGACTCCGTATCCGATCCGGTAGGATTACCTAAAACTCCAGGCACAAAACGACTGACAGCATCCATCAATACAAGAGCAGCTGCACTGCCTGCCGTCAAAACATAATCGCCAATGCTTATTTCTTCATCAACTTCCAGATCAATAACCCGCTGATCAATCCCTTCATAATGTCCGCAAATCAAAATCAAATGATCATACAAAGCCAACTCGCGACATTTGGAAGCATTTAAAACGCTTCCTCTAGGAGAAAGATAAATAACGCGACTTCCGTCTTGAGGCTTTTTCACACTTCGTATAGCCGCGGCCACAGGTTCCGGACCGATCACCATTCCTCCACCACCCCCGAAAGGCGCGTCGTCCACCTTAAGCCAACGACCGTTTCCGAAATTCCTCAAGTCCAAAAAATTAAACGTCAATAATCCATTATCGACAGCCTTTTTTAGAATACTTAAACTCAAAGGACTTTCGAAATAATCAGGGAACAAAGAAATAACGTCAAACTTCACTACCCTAAACCGTTTTAAGCGGAGACAATGGCACTTTGTCTTTTTTCACTCAATCGCTTTCTATAAGCTCGCTTCTTTTGACACAAAACAGCCCTTTTAGCAACCTTTTTAGAAGTATAAGCTTCATAAACACCCGGAGCTCCCTGCTTCAACAAAGCAATAGCTTTTTCGGTAATCTCAGCTCCTTGATTTAACCAATAAAAAATACGATCTCCTTTCACATCGAGAGAAATCTGTTCGTGGGGATTATACCACCCCAACATCTCGAGATATTTACCATCCCTAGGAGAACCGGCATCAGTCAAAACCAGACGATAAACGACTCTATTCTTTCTACCTTGTTGCCTCAAACGAATTTTCAAAGCCACTTACTGTTTCCTCCCATCATTTTTTTTTCGAGCTTTTCCATTTTTTCCTTATTCATATCTTTGAAAAACTCTTTAGCTTGTTTCATCTGCTTTTTCAGCTTATTTATATCACCGATGGACGCACCGCTTCCGGAAGCTATCCTCTTAATACGACTTATGCATAAATCCACTTTTTCCACCCGCTCATCAGGCGTCATGGAAAAGATAATCGCTTCCGTTCTCATAAATTTTTTTTCAGACTCTTCAAGATCAAAGTCGGATACTTCGTTACCGGGCAGCATGCGCATTAACTTTTTAAACGGCCCCATCTTCCGAAACAAGGCAATCTGTTTCAAATAATCATTATAATCAAAAGAAGCCCGACGTATCTTCTCAGCCATCGCATTAGCTTCCTCTTCATTGACCAATTTTTTCGCTTCCCTAACGAAATTAACCGTATCTCCTTTTCCTAAAATACGATCCGCCATAGATTCAGCACTGAACAAACGCAAATCCTGAATTTTTTCTCCGGAGCCTTCCAATTTTATCGGCTTCCCCGTCAGTCTAATCATAGATAAAGAAGCCCCCGCCCTGGCGTCACCATCAAGCATCGTCAAAACGAATCCCGTTAAGCCTATTCCCCGGTCAAAAGCTTCGGAAGAAATAGCGGCATCCTGACCTAACGCGGCATTCGCAACAAACAAAACTTCATCGGGATTTACACGAGATTTTATTCCTTTTAATTCGTTCATTAAAGGCTCATCCGCGTGAAGTCTTCCGGCGGTGTCGAACAGGACGGCATCAAACCCTTCACGAATCGCATATCGTTTGGCGTTTTCCGATACAAGAACCGGATCAGCGGAATCCGGGTTATAAAAAGAAACACCGGCCTTTTCGGATAAAATCCGTAATTGTTCAACAGCACCGGGACGTTTTAAATCACAGGGAACGAGTAAAATTTTTTCGATTCGCTTCTCTTCCTTCAAAAAAAAAGCCAACTTTGCACAGCTAGTAGTCTTTCCGCTTCCCTGTAAACCGCATAACAAATACACGGAAGGCTTCTTCGAGGCAATTGCCAAATCACCTCCTTCCGTCGTCATAAGAGAAACAAGCTCTTCATGAAGAATCTCAATAAACCGATCTCCCGCCGACACACCTTTGATTCCACCGATAACAAGAGCCTTTTCCTTGACCTCAGAGATAAACTCTTTAACCACGGTGTAGTTAACATCTGCATCCAATAAAGAAAGCCTGACTTCCCTAATCGCATCGGAAACGTCTTTTTCGCTAACCCGATAAACCCTCGCAAGAGAGCCGGCAACCCCTACCAATCTTTTCGTTAATGAAGCAAACATCGGTCTACGAAACAAAATACCAGGGCGGCAGAATACACTATCCTACTTATCCATTTCAAGGAAAAAAAACCGATCCACACCTGAGAAATCCTTAATACATTCACCGAAATAATTATTTTTTTCAAAAATCGCTTTTACTTCAATGCCCTGTCGAAAACCTAATTCAAGCCATAATTTTCCCTTGGGTTTTAAAAACGACATAAGATTTTCGGCTAAAAAAACATAAAACTCCAATCCCCCAGCTCCACCGTAAAGAGCCAACCAAGGCTCGAAACAACGAACCTCAGGAGCGGTATTCAAAATTTCACGAAAAGATAAATAGGGTGGATTACAAATCAAATAATCACACGTTGAAGAACCGTCGAAAGAACAAAAAACATTCGCTTTACTTATTGAAACGTCAAGACCGTTATGAGCAGCATTTTCGGCACTTAAAGTCGTCGCTTTATCGGAAATATCGAACAAAGAGACCTCTAAACCCAGGTGTTTTTTCTTCAAAGATAAACCTAAGCATCCGCTACCGCAACAAAGATCCCAAAGAATCCCTTCACGAATATTCTTATTGTTAAAAAAGTCACTAACCAAAGATGCTAAAATTTCGGTCTCCTGCCGGGGAATCAAAACACCCTCTTCAACCATTAATTGAAGCCCATAAAACAATACGCGTCCTTCAATGTATTGAGAAGGTCGGCGACGACCTCTTTGGAAAATTCGTTCATGGTACTGCGAAACACTTTCTTCATCCGGCATCAAATTTTTCGAAAGTAATGCCGAAACCGTATCGATTCCTAAAATATCAATTAAAAGATAACGAGCCTCTCGACGGGGAAAAGGAACTCCTTGTTTTTCCAAAAAACGACTCCCTTCTTCAATTAAACTACGAATCGTCACGAAGCTAACTTGAGTTGATAAAAATGTCTGACAAGAGCACTGACTATCGGCTCAAGATCTCCTTCCAAAACTTTATCCAACGAATATAAAGTCAAATTAATGCGGTGATCCGTCAATCGGTTTTGGGGAAAGTTATAAGTACGAATTCTTTCGGAACGATCACCGGAACCCACTTGATTCGACCTTAACGCGGATTCAATCTCAGATCGCTTTTTAGCTTCAGCCTCTCGAATTTTTGCTTTGAGAATCCTCATGGCTTTCTCTTTATTTTTATGCTGACTACGCTCTTCTTGACAAGCGGCTACGGCTCCGGTCGGTAAATGGGTAATACGGACCGCAGAATCGGTTACGTTAACGTGCTGACCACCCGCTCCCGACGAACGATAGGTATCGATTCGAAGATCTTTTTCGTCTATCTTAACGTCTTCTTCTTCAGAAGGTTCCGGAAGTATAGCTATAGTAATAGCGGAAGTATGAACCCGTCCCTGCGTCTCCGTCTCCGGGACACGCTGAACCCTATGAGTTCCGCCTTCATATTGAAGAAATCTTTTAACACCATCCCCGGAAAATCCCATAATATACTCACGAAACCCGCCAAGATCCGACTCATGAACCGCCAATACTTCACATTTCCAGCCTCTAACCATGGCAAATAATTGATACATACGCACACAATCGGCTACGAAAAGCGCAGCTTCGTCTCCTCCTGTTCCTGCTCTCAACTCCATAATAACTCCGAGATCATCGTCAGGATCCGGAGGAACAAGCAAAGAAAGCAAAGTTTTTTCACAAGATTCGTAAAGACGCTCGTTTTTCTTAATCTCTTCTTCGAGCATAACAACGATCTCAGGATCTTTTTCGGTGGATAACGCCTTAACGTCATCCTCCCTAATCCTACGAATCGAAAGCAAATTCTGATAAACGGTACGGATGTCGGAAAGATAAGAATGTTCCTTAGTCAAACGTCGATATTCGGTTGCATCATCAAAAACACCGGGAGAGGCTAAAAGATTTTCCACATCTTTTAATCTCTCTAAACATCGAATAACCTTATCTTCCATGGAACAATGCTACCAATCCGTCATGAGACGGACTTATAAACTATTTCTTCTTCTTAGATTTACCGACGGTTTTTTTCGAATCAGGGGAACCGGCACCAACACTCTCCTCTTCGGGTTTGGCAACGGTTTTCTTAGGACCGTATCGTTTTAGGAATTTATCGACTCGCCCTTCGGTGTCGATAAACTGCTTGCTTCCCGTGAAGAAAGGATGAGACGAAGAAGAAACGGTGACATAACAAACCGGATACTCTTGTCCTTCAAAAATCTCCGTTTTATTCGAGCGCAACGTAGAGCCGCAAACGAACTTATATCCCGTCGAAGAATCGACGAAAAGAACTTGACGATACTCAGGATGTATATCTTTCTTCATAATTAACCTCCGAAACAAAATATTTGCGCTGTCCAATCCGAAAAAGGCACGCTTCCAAGAACGGAAAGCAACAGGGAAAGAACTCAACTCAAGAAGGAGATTTTAAAGATTTTGAACACAAAGTCAATAATATTTATCTCATGCTGAAAAAATAACAAGGTTATCCTACAAATAAAAATTTCTTGAATGTAATATTTCCTTATATTTTTTGTTTTTAAACACGAAACCCTTGAGATAATCCTACGAATGAAAAAAAAAATATTATTATTAACCGTTTTGTTACTGTCGATGTGCCACCCCTTGTTTGCAAAAACCCGTCTTGCGGATATCCTATTACGATCTTCCGCAGGAGACTATGCCGTACTTTCCTATAACGGCAATCAAGTTATTTTTGTCGTAAAAGAGACGGATAATCAATCTGCAATAGTGGAAGAAATTCGATACACATCTCCTTTTCGTCCTCCTCAAAATTGGAAAAACATCGTAAATTCAAAAAAAGGCCATCCTAAAATACGTATTTTCAGAGTATCTAAAGACCTTGTTGAGTGTTTTTCGTTAAGTGAAAAATTGTGTGACTTGAAAAAAATAAACTCTTCTCCTCTATTTGCAACTTTATTAACTTTAGATTTTGATAAAATTCCTGAAGACAAATTAAGACGAATCAACGGCGGTTCCGGTTCGATTTGGCATCCTAAAATCATTTCCGAAGAAAACCTCGAACCCGGCGATATCGAAGCTCTCGAAGCCTACTGGCCTAGAGATAACTCTTTTCTTTCGGAAAAACGCATTGAAATTCGTCTGACTGCTACTGACATCTCACCTTTCCCGGTATGGATAGAAATTGGGGAACAACTAAAGATAAGATCTCTTGGAATAGGTAAAAAATTGATTACTCCTTTTCAATATAAATTTCAAATGGACAACGATCAAAGCACAACCGCTGAAGAATATAATCACGATCTCTCCGTCGAAACCGTAAAAGAATCTTCAAAATAAATCATTCCGAATTCCACGGAAAGCTGCGGCAGATACAAATATCGATCAAGCTTTCAATGAATCTCAATTTTCAATTAAACCATTTCTTCTTAGGACTCTGTCTTCACAGTCGATTGCCTCAATCCGAAAATCCATTCATCAACGGCTCGTTTTCTTCGATAAAGACGACTTTATCCTTGCAGGCCATTTCCGGAATTACAGGTATTTTTTAAATCATGAATACTTTTCAACGGATTACGACATTCATCATTCATGTCTCGATGCCCTATGAAAACTTCAAAACGAGAACGAGTTATGAACATTTTTTTCAAACATTTACATAGTACCCTAAGTTGATGAAATTCAAAGATAAAACAAATATTCTTCAACATCTCGGAAACAAGAAATAAACAAACTATGAACATGTTTTCCACATTAAACGGGGAAAATTATCTTGCAGTTGTTTTCTTAATAAACTAGATTTTCGGAAATTATAAGAGTTCCTATTTTTAAGAAAATAAATAATGAATACTAACAGTTCCTTTAAATCCTACGAAAAAATTCTCCTTCAATCTCAAAAAGCGTTAAAAAAGATAAAACACAAATTATCTTCCGATATGACCAAAGAGATCGCTTCCTTGATGGATAAACTTGAAAAGGCTATTAAAGCCAAACATTCCGAACAGGCAGCCATTTATTCCGATAGTCTCAAATTACTTATGAAAAAATCTCAACGTCAATGTTCCTGTGGAATCAAAGAATTGATTAAAACCGTTCTTTTTGCTTTTGCAGTTGCATTTTTAATTCGTCAATTTTGGTTCGAGCTTTATGAAGTACCTACCGGTTCCATGAGACCGACAATCAGGGAACAAGATAGAATCGTCGTATCCAAAACAACTTTCGGATTGCGATTACCTTTTTCAAATAAGCCTTTTTTCTTTTCCGAAAACGATATCCAAAGAGGCAGTTTGGTGGTATTTACGGTTAAAGGAATGTCTATTCCTAACTCAGACACAAGATATTTCGGGATATTTCCCGGAAAAAAACGTTACGTTAAAAGATGCGTGGCAAAACCGGGAGATACCGTTTATTTTTACGGAGGATATATATACATTGTCGATCGACAAGGAGAACTCGTCAACGAACAAAGCAATGAAAATTATCTTGGTAAAAACCGTATAGAAGACATTCGTCATGTTCCGTTCATTAGTTTTGACGGAAATACGGAAACACGAAATCAAACGACTTTTTTTAAACAGATGGATAAGTCTCTGGGCAAGCTTTTGGCTACGGGTTTACGAACTAAAGGATGGTTTTTCTTTCAAGATTCTTGGGAAGAAGATCAACCGGTCCTAATGAAAACGAACCGTAATCAACCTGTAAGCTATGCCGAACTTATGGGAATGAATAACTATGCGGTCGTTCATATCGTTCAGCCGGATAAAGTACCTAACACTTATAAGGAATCTTTCGGAAATTCTCCCATAGCTTATTTGAAAATTTATCATACGGCTAATCTGACATACCCCTCACCCCTGATATCGAAAACCGCTTTTGAAACTTCCCCTTCCCTAAACCCCTATTCGACGTTTATCGGATTGGACCATAACCACATAGAACTTTTAAAACGACATTTAACGACTTCAAGATTCATCGTATCCTCCGGCAAGGCTTTTCGATATCAACTTGAAAATCAAAATTCTCAAAGAATGTTAAATGCCATTTCATTACCCAACGTTTCCGATGGTTGTTATGAGTTCGAAAACGGAGTGCCCTATCGCATTTATTTTGCCGGAATAAGAAGACCGGTCGACTCCGATCATCAGTTAAACAAATTAAATGAACAAGAAATTATCCGACTATTCAATATGGGAATTCATTTCAGTAATTATCACGAAAAAAACGAATTCTATCGTTTATCGTTACCTCAACGATTCGCGTTTTATAATAACAGTTCTTTATATGTCATGAATGCGCCGCTTTTCTCAAAAGATGATTCACGGTTACTGCAATTCGTAAAAAATGAAATCAAACACGAAACGACCTCTTCTGACGAATATCCTTATATCGGCTTTACCGATATGTCTCGTAAATTTAAAGGGACATCGAAAGAAATCGAATCGTTTATCAAAAATTTCGGTTTTAAAGTACCCGAAGGACACGTTTTGGTTTTGGGCGATAATTATCCCATGAGTGCCGATAGTCGAGATTTCGGATGCGTTCCCATCGATAATTTATTAGGTGCTCCCTTGTATCGATTCTGGCCCTTGAATGCTATCGGAAAACTTCCTCAAGTACCTTATCCTACAAATAAACTAACGCTATCCATTTTAGGAATTTTGACACTTAGCGGATTAATATTTTTCACGAATCGTAGATTGAAAAAAAATAAATAATTCCCCTTAATCCCGAGTTAATATTTAATTTTTTGAAAATTATGGGGTAACTAATGAAACGGATTAGAAAAAAATATAGTATGTTCCTTATCAATGCCCGGATTAAGTCACACAACCAATCTCTCGCAAAGCGGCTTTAACGGTTTCAGACAAATTTTCTCTTTCGGCCAATTCCAACATCCCGTTTTTATCTAATACATGATCCGAACTTTCAGACTGATTAAGATCCGTAAGAGTACGAATCACTAGCGAATCTTCATAATTGTTTAACCGAGCATAGTGTAATAATGTCGCAATGGGTCCCATATCTAAACGATTTTTTTTATCCAAAACCAGGTTACCGTTACGACTAAGAACAAATGAAAACAGATCAAATCTTCCTTTTTCAATCAGGGAAGTCAAAACGGTATTCCTCTGTTTATCGCAACAGGACAAATAATCCGGTTTAGAGAGGAGTAAAGTCAAAAAGTGCAAATTCTCGTTCATAACTACATAATCCCATATGCTTCCTGCAGGACCTACTGTATCGGTTATATCAATGTTCAAAACAAAAAGAACATTTAATAAAACATTATTGTCACTGACTAGCATAGGACCATATAAACTTCTCATCCGCCTTGCGGAGCCTAACAAGGCTTGTTTTTCTTCTTCTGCTAATAAAGAGACTTTCGACAATAAAAGTTGAGTAAGCGGTTTATAATCCACATTATGGGAAGTAATTAAGAAGCCCTTAACAAATGTTTGGGATATCATCAAATCGAAAAGCTGAGAAGCACTCGCCATACTCAAAAATGCACATAAACCTGCAATATTTAGCTCACCATTTAAAGTACGATGATTTAAAAAAACCCCTACATCATATAAACGTAAAAGATTGTATGACAAAGAGGCAATCAAATTCTCTTGCGAAGTTTCCGAATCCGACACCGGCTGAGGAGTTAATGTTTCAATTAAACGAACTCCTTCGCGTTCTTCCGTATCAGTATCCTCTTCAGATTTTCTTAATACGGAAGTTGCATAAGACTTCGATTTTTCAAATAATTCGAGTTCATGTCGAGAGATTTCCGTTACGATTGTTTTTAATACAATACGAGAAACTATAAGAAAAACAATACCGACCGCAACTAAAGAAACAGCGCCTATCACTAGAGGAATATGTAATCCGATAGCCAAAGACACGATTAAACCGATCAGTGCTATTAAGATACAAACGACACCGATAGATTTCAAGCAATCGCTAAGAGGTTTCCTTCTATATAAAGTAAATCTGGAATTAACCGAATAATTATCCCTGACACCGATAGCCGGAAAACTTTCTCCTGAAATACTCATAATAAATAAAATTACCTCAAGGACCTTATTGATAATATTACCGGAATGACTGAATCGGTCTCAATGAACGACAGTCAGTTTTACCGAAACAAGACTCCCGTTAATATCAAGCTCTTCTTCATGAAAATCATCAGAAAAACCGATGTTAACTGCTAAGATCTCGTTACGGATATCGGTTTCGTATTTTTCAAAAACTTCTCGAATTCTAGGTACATTTTGAATAAGAACCTCTATTCTATCGGTTACTCCAAACCCTTTAAGTTTTCTTAAATTATTCAGCTTACTGACCATTTCACGAAAATCTCCTTCCAACTCCAATTCAGGCGTTAGACGAATATCTAAAATAACGGTAAAAGCTCCGTCCGAATCCGCAATGTAACCGGAACAAGCTTCTCTGATCACTTGAACATCCTCAGAAAAAATAGCGATGACGGTTTCTCGACAAACAATCTCAATCGCACGACCTTGATAGAGTTCCAATTTCGCTTGTTCATCCAAATTTTCTAAAATAAGGCCGATTTCTTGGATTAGAGAGCCTACTTTTTTTCCTAGAATTCTAAAATTAGGTTTTACGGTCGTTTTAATAAAATCGGGACTATCTTCCAAAAAAATCATCTCTTTTACATTCAATTCATCGGAGATCAGGTCAACAAAATCGGACAATTCCGCTAACTCTTCCTTACGACCGACTATATAAAAGCGAGGAAGAGGCTGCCTGACCTTGATTCTATGTTCCTTTCTTAGAGAATGTCCCATACCCACCACGGAGCGCACATTTCTCATAACATTTTCTAAACCGAGATCCTCTTGAAGACTTTCGGAAGAAGGAAAATCCGTAAGATGAACGGATTCTTCCGATGCAGACGTCCTCAATTTCAAATAAAGATCCTCAGCCGTAAACGGAATAAATGGAGCCACTATTTTACCAAACGTAATCAATACTTGAGCTAAAGTCGCAAACGCCGCTCTCCTATCGGCCGAATCGATATCGGACCAAAAACGACGCCTTGATCGTCTTATGTACCAATTCGTTAAATCATCGATAAACTTAATCAAAGGTTCGACGGCATCACTTAAAAAGTAAGCTTCCATAGCATTTCCCACGGCTTTGATTAAAGAATTTAATCGGGAAAGAATCCATCGATCTATTACGGTATACTGAACGTCCGAATACTCAAATCCCGTGACACCGCAAACATCGGCATACATTTTGAAAAAGGAAAGAGCATTGCGTAAAGGAATGATTACCTGTCTCAAGACCGACTCAACTCCGGATACGGAAAATTTCAAATCTTCTCCGCTAACGGCAGGACTACCCAACATGTATAACCGAAGGGCATCGGCACCGTAAGTGTCGATAATGTCATCAATGAGCGGATAATTGTTCAATCTCTTGGACATTTTATTACCGTCTTCAGCGAGGACAATGCCATTAACAACGGCATTTTTAAAAGCAGGTTGATTAAATAAAGCTACCGAAAGAACATTGAGAGTATAAAACCATCCCCTTGTCTGATCTAATCCTTCAGCGATGAAATCGGCAGGAAATCCCTGTTCTGCAAATGCTTCCTGATCGAAGGGATAATGACTTTGACCGTAAGGCATTGCTCCCGACTCGAACCAACAATCGAAAATCGGCCCTATGCGTTTATATACGGAGCCGTCTTTAACAAAAGTAAGATCGTCTATTCGATGACGATGTAAATCAGTTATTTCACATCCCGTCAAATCCTCCAACTCCTTAATCGAACCGATAACATAAGATTCTCCTTGCTCATTCTTCCAAACGGGAATAGGAGTTCCCCAATAACGATTCCTACTAATTGCCCAATCTCTGGCTCCTGCTAGCCACTTTCCGAATCTTCCCGATCGAATATGATCAGGAACCCAAGAAATGGATTCATTAGCACGAATAAGATCGCTCTTTAGCGATTCAACGGAAATAAACCAGGAATTAACGGCTTTATAAATCAGAGGCGTATCCGTTCTCCAACAGAAAGGGTACCTATGCCTAATGGAACCCCTAAAAAAGAGCATTCCGGAATTTTTCAATCGAGAGATGATTGATTTATCCGCATCTTTGACGAAAAGTCCGACATATTCGGGAATTGCTTCCGTAAACATTCCATAACTTCCTACGGGACATACCAAAGGAATTCCCAATTCACGACAAGCATAAAAATCCGATTCTCCAAATCCGGGAGCCATATGAACCAGACCCGTACCGTCTTCTTCCGATACGAAATCGGCGCACACAATCCGAAAAGCTCCTTCGGATTGCTTGGATTCGAAATAATCGAAAATAGGACGGTATGATTTTCCGGATAAATCCTTCCCTAAACACTTGTTCTCTATAATGAAACTTCCTTCCGAAAACCATCGAAGCACGCTGTTTTCTCCGATAATAAAACATTCCCCGGTCTCTTTTGATCTAACGGTTAAATAGGTGATACCCTCACCAACCGCAATGGCCATATTGGAAACCAAAGTCCAAGGAGTCGTCGTCCACACAAGTAACCGAGGCAATTCATCATTCAAGACAACTTTTACGATTACGGAAGGATCATCCACTTCTTTGTAATTCTGACCGGCCTCAAAGTTGGATAAAGGCGTGTTTAATTTCGGTGAAAAAGGGACAACCTTAACATCCTCATAAACGAATCCTCTGCGATAAAGTTCGGAAAATACCCACCAGACGCTTTCCATAAAGGAAATATCCATCGTTTTCCATGTCTTACGAAAATCGACCCACCGTCCCATCCTTTCGACTCGGGACTCCCATTCTTTTTCGTAACGTAAAACGACTTCTCGACACCTTTCGTTAAAAGCCTCGATACCGAAATCAAGAATGCTGCCCTGAATGTTCAAGACCTTTTCAACTTCATACTCCACGGGAACGCCATGACAATCCCATCCGAAACGACGAGGAACGTAATAACCGGTCATGGTTTTATAACGACCGATCGTATCTTTTATTGTACCCGCCAACATATGACCGTAATGCGGAAGCCCTGTTGCAAAAGGAGGTCCGTCATAAAAAAAGAACGGAGAACCGTCTTTTCGATTATTCAAGGATTTAAAAAAAATATTATTTTCTTTCCAAAAAACTAAAATTTTTTCTTCTTGAATAGCGAGAGACGATTTTTCTTTATTATGAACCATGAACAACTCTTTAAACAATTAACAAGACAAAAGAAAATACTAGTTTAAATGCATTAAAAATCCAATAAACAATGACGGCTTCCTTGACCGGATTAAAACTTCATATAATAAAAAATAAATTTATGGTTCGGATTATGACGATTCCGGTAAAATTTCGCCTATATTTATAAGGGGGTGTACAGGTTTCGACTTGGAAATGAATTATTAATGGCATGCGGAGGACTCCGGTTGGCCTCCTAAAACACCCGGTAAAACATTAAGTGCCGAACCTAAGGCCGAATGTGAAGTTATCAGCTTCTTCGATTTGACTAGCGATAGTCAATTGAAAGCTGCTTAGTTTCACTAAGCTGTCGTTGCGTTAAACCGACGACCCGGTATTTCGAAATTCCTTCGGAGGTTTTGAAAATACCGTCGATTATCCGATAAGGATTCGACAAATTTGCGTTTGATGTGTCGAATTCGAGATTAAAAAAACGCATCGCTCGGTTATAGCCGTTCTTGACTAAGATTGAGCGAATTTCTTTTCAGGAACTAAGCATGTAGAGGTTATTAAGGAGTTGCCCAAGGACGAGAGTTCGATTCTCTCCACCTCCAATTCATATTAAGGCTTCGGTTTTAAGACCGAAGCTTTTTGTTTTTAGTGGCATACAATCAATATTTCCGACCGAAAGATTCGGTTGCATAAAGCTCAATTACGCACTAGACCAGATGAACCTGCAGTAAAGACTTTTTGATTTCACCCCTCAATTCTCCTATACCTTTGCGCTTGATGCCGGAGCTTAAACTACACTCCAATCCTAAGAAAAATATCTATCGCAGAACTCGACAAATCGCTTACTTATTCGCTTTATATGCGCCTGATCCCTTTTCTCAAAACACAAGAATCATTATAGGAGGTATCCCTAGACATCTTAGACGTCCTAGAGCGTTATATTAAAAAGATACGATCTTATAAAAAACAGCGTTTAAACTTACACGCCTTAAGCAAAACAAAAGAAACTTTTGATTTGTCCGATTTATCAAAGAGAACTAATCACTATCCGGCTGTCCGCAAAGCCGATACTTATATCGACCGCCTCGAACAGCTGTACTATTTTTTTGAGTCTAAATGGTTCAGAGATGTCACAGAAAAAGAAACAATAGCATTGAATATGCCATCGATTCTAGCGTTAATGCCTCTAAGAAATAAATATTACGCCCATCAATAGCAAGATGATCCTCAGAACAATAACTGTCCAGCCTAAAATTGAATGAATACGGCCTAAAACATACTTTCGTCGGTTACGGAGAAAAGCCTAAGAAGGTAAATAATTCAACCATTCTTTTCCCAGAAAACAACTTCATCTTAGCTAACCATTAAATATAGTTTAAATTATTTAATAATAACAAACTATTATTTTAACTTTTTTTTATTTTACATTATTATGGCATGATTCATATTATCTTTGAATATTTATTCATGAACAAATAATTTTATTTTTCTTGCTTCCGGTTTTTGGAAGTTCTTTTTTTGTTTGGATGGGACGGCTACGATTACAATGAAGATGAATATATCGAAAAAGGCAATCTCGTAAAAAAATATAAAGACATCGAAGTCTATCACTATGAAGAAGTTTAAGGATTCTACGGCAATGAATTAGAAACCCATGACTATGCTACGGGTGAATTCAACTATTACGAAATGAATTAAAAAGGAAACAAACAATGTTTAAATATTTGAAAAATGGAGCGTTTAGCTTAGCAATTTTAGCGATAACTATTCTATCGGTCGGAGAATTGAGTGCGGCACCGAAGAAATCATACACTCAAAAATCATACTCCACCAGAGCTACAATAAAAAAGCCTTACGTAAAGAAAGCACCTTATGAAGGTTGTGGAAAACCAAGTAAATTTAATGGACAACCTAAATTGAGTGCGGCACCGAAGAAATCATACACTCAAAAATCATACTCCACCAAAGCTACAACAAAAAAGCCTTATGTAAAGAAAGTACCTTATGAAGGTTATGGAAAACCAAATAAATTTAATGGACAACCTAAATTGAGTGCGGCACCGAAGAAATCATACACTCAAAAATCATACTCCACCAAAGCTACAACAAAAAAGCCTTATGTAAAGAAAGTACCTTATGAAGGTTATGGAAAACCAAGTAAATTTAATGGACAACCTAAAACGAAGATTATTTCAGGTTATGTCAAAAAAACCAGTAAGGGATACACCTATGTGAAGCCTTATGCTAAAAGCAAATAAATGGATCTAAAATGAATTTTTAAAGAAAAATTGAATCATAGTATCTTGTGTATTAATAGTTTCGTTATGCTTTTGCCTTATACACAATGGAGCTCCCTCCTTAATTATCCAAAGGCAAGCATCAGCACCGTCTTGATGCTTGGCATTGTATTTGAAACCAATTTTGTTTTTTCAAAAATAAAGAAACGGTTCAGGACTAAAGACACGGGAAGACTAGATCGAATTTTTGTTTATATTGCGTTTGAATTTTTTCACAAGGCGCAAATCAACCTATGATTGATAAAGAATCCGAGAAAATTAAAGAAGAGTCCGAGAGACAAAAAGTTCTACAATACACCTCTTATTATCTTGAAAACTACCTGCATCCGAATAAGAATTGGGATAGATGGGTCTCCCCAAAAGAGCGAATTAACCGGATAAGATGCTCTAACGTAAACTGGAAAACTGTGTCGGACCATATCAAAGGCATGGAGTATCAAGATTTCTTGCAAACACCTTACTGGAAAGCCATTACCGCCTATTCTAAGTTTAAAGCCGGATACAGATGCCAGGTATGCGACAGCTCTTGTAATTTAGCCGTTCATCATAGAAATTACGCGATACATGGTTTTGAACATGCTTGTATGCATGAATTGTTCGTACTTTGCACTGATTGCCACAGTAAATTTCATGGACAAATCTCCCACCCTAAGTCAAAGCCCAAAGCAAAAGACAGTAAATTTCACGGACAAATCTCCCATCCTAAGTCAAAGCCCAAAGCAAAAGACAGTAAATTTCACGGACAAATCTCCCATCCTAAGTCAAAGCCCAAAGCAAAAGTAGGTCTCATCATAGTTTTAATTATAAAATTAATGGTTTTATCTGCACTTATAGGACATTTCTTGATTGAGAAATATCAGGTCGGCTTTCATCATTCAAGCAAATTTTACGCACTAGACCGCAAAAAAGCGCCTGAATCCAAAATAAAACGGAGCAAATGGAAACCTCTTTTTTCGAAAAAAAGAAGTGTTAAATCAACTAAACCCTGACGATCCAATCGAAGACATATTTGCAGAAATTCAAGTTGTCCTCTACTTACAACAAAAAGGGTTTGCAAATTTCAAGTGTTTCAGGCGGGAAGGATCCGATTTTGAAGTAACTTTTAATAATATAAATTCTATATAGAAGTCCCTTATATTCACAATCCAGATCTAAAAACATTCCATAACAATCCTGATTTAATCTACATAACGATCGACCTCTCTAACCCCAATTTTTTAAAAAGAAAGATGAGCTTTTAAAAAAACAGTTATCCATAGTCCAAGAACAGTCAAGGAATTCTTCCGTTTTCATTTTAATGAAAGAACCATCAAAAATAAAGCCACGAATTGGAAAAAGGTTTTCCTAAAAACGTCATAATAACGTGGCATCCGACCTTGTATGTTAAGGTAGGAGAGAAAATCAGAACTTTTTTAGGAATTCCAGGAACTCGTGGAAACGGAATCGCAATAATCTTACAGAGCAAAGGGAAGTGATTATGATTATTCTTTAGCCAAACGCAGGGGATACCTTTTTCTTGGAATAAAGGCCAAGGTTGAACGATCTAGCTTCAAACATCAAAAAACATTAACAACTCACCAATCTTTCATCTGCGGGATTAAAAAAACGGAATCTAGCGTAAAAATAAATTGATCTGCTTGACAAAAAATTTCTAAATTTATAAATGTCATCCAAAAGGAGGGTTTCAATGAATGTTGAGATAGAAGAAAAGTCTGAAGAATTCACTGATAATTTCCTAAAAAAATTGCAGGAAATCGCTTTGAAGGCAGCACCTCAGCATCGTCCTTATAAACAAAAAACCGTTATTACCGCCAAGGATGTGACTCACATCGATAAGGCAATGAAAACCATTCGAAAAGGATAAAAAATGAATGATGAGACTGTAAATGACGTCGTCAGTCACAAGGATAAAATCGGAACCGAAATAAACTGGAGAGCCGCTAGAGAAAGCATCGAGGCTCTCAAACAAAGAAACAGAGAACTTGAAGGAAAGATGATTAAGCCTGACCCCTTAGAAGGATATGAAGACCACGAAATGGTTACCGTTGCCGATTTGAAAAAAATCAGAGAGTACGATAGTCACAAGGATAAAATCGGAACCGAAATAAACTGGAGAGCCGCTAGAGAAAGCATCGAGGCTCTCAAACAAAGAAACAGAGAACTTGAAGGAAAGATGATTAAGCCTGACCCCTTAGAAGGATATGAAGACCACGAAATGGTTACCGTTGCCGATTTGAAAAAAATCAGAGAGTACGATAGGCAAAATTGGAATAGGGAGTTAGCTCAAAAAGAAATGTATGTTCAGGAACAGATTCTGAAAGCCCGTCACTCTGATTACGATGAAGTAGTCACCAAATATGCCAAGGAGGCGTTCGAAGAATCCCCTATTTTAGCTGCGGCTTTGGAAGGGGTTCCCAACAAGGCTTTATATGCCTATGAAATCGGGAAAAGCCGGCAGATGTTGAATAAAGCGAAATCCTCGGTTCCGACAGCCTCTCCCGAACCTTATCTTAATAATGTTTCCCTTCCCGGGAATCTTTCTTCCGTAGCAGGAGAAGGAAGATCGGGTGAGTTTACGGGAGAAGCAGTCTGGGATATGGATGACAAGTCTTTTGAAGAGTACTGCCGAAAATCAGGCACCCCCATTTTTCCCGAAAATAGTATTTCTCTGGACAAACTGTGGAAGACGCCTCCTCTGGTTGTGTTGTATGCGTCAGGAGGGGTTGAGACTGCGTCGGCCGCCGCTCCAGGATATTTAACAGAGAAAGACATTCAGATCGCAAAGTCCCATATACCCGATAACGCTCGTCAGCCTACTTACTGGGTACTGGGACATCCCGACATTTTATCTTATGATCTGCAAAAAATCCCTTCATTCATTGCGTCTGCCAACTACCCCAATAACAATGTGGTTATCAGCGGGATGGAAGTCGGGGCGGTATTGGATACTCGTTGGATGTCAAGTCCCGAAGGCATCAAAAGAACCACAGGATCTTTAAGCGGCGTTACGGGAGCAGCGACGGCTACGGAAGCAGACCCTCACTATGCTTTATTCGTCATTATAGCTCAGGCCTACGGAGGCATGGGACCATTGATCTTTAAGGATGATTCCGGAAAATGGAAGATATCTTGTGAAGGAGCTATATGGATAATTAAAATAATTTGTAGAAATTCTAAGAACTTCACACCCATTCCCTAACCGGGACTAACAATAACGGAAACATTGAGAGGAATCAATGAGTCAAAAAAAACTGAACAAAATCAGATCGGAGATGAAGATTTGATGCGTCTCATGAATCGCTATTGGATG